>JAISVD010000038.1 GCA_031271875.1 Spirochaetaceae bacterium
ATTGCTTCCGGCGGAGGTACTTGGGGGATTTCATTTGTAACATCCCAGAGACGCACCAGGGGGCCGATGGTGGGATCGAATTTCCCCCCTGTCAGTTCCGCGAATTCTTTTGCCCGGGAGATTACAGACAGGGTGTCCCGCGAAACCTGTACAGGCATTGTTCCCGCCGCGTCATTCACCATCGAAATCTCCGATTCCGGGAGGAGCGCGCTCAGGGTGTTTTCAAGTTCCCGGAGCCGATGGAATATCCGCACATAGAGGTCCTGGTTTCCGTCCTCAAAAAGATTGACGGTACACACCGTGCCCAGTACAAGTTCGGTACGGGCCGGAGGGACAGAGCTGGTACAACCATTCAGCAGGAAGATGGGGAGGCAGATATACGCTACAATTTTACCGGTTTTCATCGCTCCAACTATACATGAAAAACGCGTTTAATGCTAATATAGGCGCCAATGAATGATGGAAGACAAATCGCCGGAGAGCCTCACCGACCTTCTCGAGCACGAGCGAGCTCCTCGGGGACCTAGAAGCTCTCCCGGCTGAGCGGCGTCCCGATCCATATGCCGTCACCGCTCAGGTACTCCTTCCGCTGCCCCTCTATAAGGATCTGAACAGAGGTTACTGTGGGGAATTCCGTTGCCGTGTATACCACCTGTATCAGCTGACCTATCAGTCCCTCCGCGCCGTAATGGCTGAAACGGAAATCCTCGCTTATGTTTATTGTCGCGACCCCGTTTTTTACCGCCGCCGAGATGAGTCTTGTTCCCGAAGGGATAAGTGTTATGAGTCCTTTACCTGATTCATCCGTATCGGGGCCGTTGAACAGTGTCTGGAGAGTATCCATGAGGGGCGTGTCCGAAACCGGTATCTTCCGGGTCGCAGCCCGCCGGACTACCTGGCCGTCGCGGTCGATCTGTATAAAGTAGAGCTTCGCGTCTCTGGTTTTTACCGGGGCAGGCTTCGCCGTGGTCTGCCGATCTGCCGTTGGCGGCGGTGAAGGCTGGACGGCTGTTTCGCCTGATGGCCGGACAGGAGGAGCCGTTTCCGGCGGAACCTCCTGCGGCGGGGTCTGTGGCTCCGCCGGGGGGGCGTCGGTGACAACGGTTATCGGTCGTTCATCCGTCGGCGGAGTGACTGTTGGCGGCGGTTCTACCTGCTCCGGCGGCGCCGTGATGGGGACAAAATCCTCATCCTCAGGAACGCTGTTATCGATCTCCGTGGTGTTATTGAATACCGTCTCAAAAAAGCCCGTTTTTTTCAGCACATCATTTATGGTATTCCTTTTGAGGAAAAAAGCCGCGATAATGAGAAGAATACACGCTATCCAGAACAGGCAGCCGAAGGCCACCCGGTTTTTCTTTTTCTGTTCCGCCATCTTTATTCAGTATCGATCTTCAGATGGAGTTCCTGAAGCTGTTTTTCCTCCACCGGCGCGGGGCAGCCGTCCATGAGGCTCTGGGCAAAGCTGTTTTTGGGGAAGGCGATGACCTCCTTGATGGAACTCTCCCCGCACATGAGCATGACCAGGCGGTCAAGGCCCGGGGCGATGCCGCCGTGGGGGGGCGCGCCGTACTTGAAAGCCTCCAGGAGGAAGCCGAATTTCTGCTCCCCCTCGCTTTCACTGAAACCGACGATGGAAAATATCCGCTTCTGGAGCTCCGGGTCGTGGATACGGATGGAACCGGACGCGAGCTCATCGCCGTTGAGGACAAGGTCGTAGCGGTCGCCCGTTACGCGTCCGGGATCGCTTGCAAGGGGGGGGAGGTATTGCTCCTGGGGCATGGTGAACATGTGGTGCGCCGTGTCCCATTTGTTTTCATCCTCGTTCCACTCAAACATCGGAAAGTCGATGATCCATGCGAAGGCGAAGGCGCCTTCGGCGCAGAGTCCCAGGTCTTTGCCGATCCGGGAACGGACCGCGCCGAGGGCGGCGCAGGCTGTTTTCGCACTGCTGTCGGCGACAAAAAGGAGCAGGTCCCCGGGAACAGCCCCGAGGGTTGTACATATTTCCGCAGTCTTTCCCTCAAAGAATTTCGCGATTCCCCCTTCAAAGAGGGGAGCTCCGCTCTCTCCCGTGACCTTTGTCCATCCGAGGCCCTTCGCGCGGTATATCTTTGCGGTTCCCTCAAGGTCTTCTATCTTTTTCCGGCTGTACTCCGCAGCCATGCCGGGAACCCGGAGCGCTTTTACGGCGCCTCCGCCGGAAACCGCGTCCTTAAAAGCCTGAAATGTGCCCGGTTCAGCCATAAATGAAGCGTCCTGCATCTGCATGTCAAACCGGAGGTCGGGCTTGTCCGTACCGTAGAGGTTTATGGCGTCGTCATAGGCGATCCGCCGGAAGGAAGCGGGCAGTTCCGTATTCAGCGCTTCCCGGAAGACCTCCCCCATCATCCCCTCGATAAGTGTGAGAACGTCATCCCGGGAGACAAAGCTCATCTCTATGTCGATCTGGGTGAATTCCGGCTGCCTGTCACCGCGGGCGTCCTCGTCCCGGTAGCAGCGGGCGATCTGGAAATATTTGTCAAACCCCGAAACCATCAGCAACTGTTTGTACAGCTGCGGCGACTGGGGAAGGGCGTAAAACT
>JAISVD010000055.1 GCA_031271875.1 Spirochaetaceae bacterium
GGGAGTCGGTTCTGCCGTAGACGCCACTATTCTTTGTTCCGAACGGTTGAGTTCAAGCAGGAGTATTTCAGAGGGGAGAAATGCCCTCAGGACACTACGGCCCTCATTGCTTTCCGGTTCTTTTACCACTATCGCAGCCCTGGTTCCCTTGCTGGGTATGGAAAATGTGGCTGGCGGGATCGATTCTATTGCATGGGGTATCGGCACGATTACGCTTATTGCTGTTTTTGCAGCATTATTCTTACTGCCCCCATTATTTCTGTGGGGGCTCAATGATAACGGCCCATATACAAAGCAAGAACAGATTAACAAAAATGGTACCCTGAAAAAATATATGGTGAGATTTTCTGCATTATGGCTAACCATATCCGGCCGAATGTCCAGATGTTCTTCCAGACTGCTTGCAAGAAATGTTCGTTTTTCAATTAAGCGGTCTGTAATTCCTCTGCTTTTTTGGTTCATAGTTTCTGTCGCTGGAATAGCTGTACTTATTATGGCCGGCATAGACATTGGAGCGGAAACATCAACCGATTCATTATACGCTCAAATTGAATTTGAAGGCGGAGTCCGTGCCGAATATATTGATATACTTTTAGGATCCTACGCCGAATCAATACGGCAGTACGACGGGGTAAAAGGCGTTCAAACCAGTGCAAAACGTTCTTCCGGAACTGTCCTTATATCCTTTGACCCGCAGAAATTACCTGTTGATGCGGTTCGGGATGCAGCTCGTTCGATACACATTCCCGGGGGATTCTTGTATATTCCTGAAGCATCGGCGTCGGAAAGAATTTGGGAGGTTACCATAAGCGGTGACGATGATTCAGTATGCCGGAAGTTAGCGGGAGAACTTGCCCATCTATGCAGCACTAATCCTATAGTACGTGAAGTCGTTTTAAACTTCAAAGAGGGAAGTAAGCGGCTTCTCTTATACCCTGACCGGGAACGCCTTATCGAAACGCAAATCCCTTTTTCTGCGTTAGCCGATACACTCCGCAGGGGAATCCACGGCCCGGTGGCATATAAACGGGTAGATACCCTCGGAGAGACGGATGTACGAATACGAGGTACAAGTTCTCAAACCCCCTCAAAGCGGGAAGTGGAGGATATGTTTATTATTTCCAATACAACCGGGGCATTTGCACCGCTTTATTCTCTTGTGTACCAATCTGAAGACCGGGAACCATCGAGTATACGAAGGGAAGACAGGCGGCGGGTCGCTTCTATATCAATCCGGACAAAACCGATGGATCCCCGGAACGTAAAAGCGAGACTTGCAAACAACTTCAGCAGATTGGAACTTCCCCGCGGATATGCCATTGAGTTTGACCGGGAGGCTATAAAGACAGCCGACTCCCTGGGGGAAAGTGTCCTTTTATTTATTTTAGCTCTCTTATTCTGTTTTATGGTTATTGCCGGAGCAAATGAATCATTTGGAATGCCGCTTGCGGTATTATCTGTAGTACCGCCATCCCTGGCTATACCTGCCTTAGCCATCGTTCTCCTTGAAGGAGCGGTAAATTCGGCGTCAGCCTGCGCGTTTATTGCGGTGTCCGGTATGGCGGTAAATGCCTCCGTGCTTACCGTAGATGAATTAAAACGCTCTTTAGGAGTATCTTTGAATTATAACGAAAGCGTTGTGTACAGGGCGCTTAGAACGAGATTGCCCGTACTGTTGTCAACAACAATAACTACCATTGCCGGTGCAATTCCATTCTTGTTCCTCACTGACAGCGGTAATGCAATAATCCGGAGCCTGGCAATCGTTACGACCCTGGGTGTGGGTACTTCATGTTTGTGTTCTATTACAATGTTACCGGCCATGGCTAAGATATGGCCGTCATTGTTTAAGTCTTTTACATATTCAGCAACATGATGCCGGTCATCCATAGAGTCGGCAAACGGAGCTTTTTCAAAACCGCTGCCGAGAGAAGCGGGCAGGGGAGAGCTGCCCGGGTAATCTTCCAAGCGTTTGGCAAAACACAGACTTACCGTACTCTTAAATCCATCAAAGCGACTACGTTTTTTTGAGGAAACTGACGGCGGCATACAGTACGGGGCAAACGCATTATAACTACAATAAAAAACAAAAGATTAAACTATAACACCCTTGACGATAGAGAAAAAGTAACACAGTGTATAATTAAGGAGGATTTGATATGGGTATTGAAACAATCGATGAATATATTCAACAATTTTCCGGAGAAACGGAAACCAGATTACGGAAAATACGGGAAGTGATCAGGGAAGCTGTTCCGGAGGCGAAAGAGAAAATAAGGTACGCTATGCCGACCTTTACTCTGGGCGGAAAAAACCTCGTTCACTTCGCGGCGTTCAAAAAACATATCGGTTTTTATCCCACCCCCGAAGGCATTACAGACTTCAGCGAAGAACTGGCCCGATACAAATCATCCAAAGGTTCAGCTCAGTTTCCGCTGAATGAACCGGCGCCTTACGATCTCATAAGGCGCATGACTCTGTCCCGGGCGGCTTCTCTCAGGAATGGAAAGAATGGCGCTCAGGAGAAATCAACTCCCCTTCAGCACGAATAAAAAACGGCCCGATACCGGATTTTTCGTTTCCGGTATCGGGCCGAATCCATCCGATACAATTCGGATTATATTTTCAAATACAGTTTTACCAGCAGAGACAGGGAGTTGGTCGCTCTCTCATTTTTACCTGCCAGCGGCAGGCTGTAACCAAGCTCCAGCTCCAGCGGCAACGGAAGTGTCGTGATGAAACAGGAGATATTCGGTTTGATGGCCAGAATATAACTGTCGTCATCCTGCTTCACGCCATCGAATTTAGTATCAGGAGTCATCCTGAAATTCACGGGGATCCCGGCGCCCAGTGTAATGCCATTGACAATATTTATGTCAAAATGAGGCTCAAGCTCAAAGGTAAGCTGCCAGCCGTAAGTCTCCTTGGTATCACTGTTCTCGATGGGGAACGCGATATACTCGGTATACAGATTGATGTAGAACAGTTCGCTGATGAGATAATCAAAATATCCCCGGGCGCCAAACCCGAACACATGACGGTCAATATTGGCGGCGACAAATGTTTTTCCCTGTAATCCGGCGATCAGTTCTTCTCCCACATCAACACCTGGCAGCGGAATTATTACTCCCGGAGCGACAGCGGCCCTGAACATGGAACTTTTTACCGGAGCGTTCTCACCGACGATCTGGAGCTTTGCGCCTAAAAAAATGTCGTACACACCATTGATGGTGGCATCCAGGTCTTTACCGGTAAAGGGATTTTCGAGCTCAACATCAGACCAGATGTTCCAGCCCGGAGCCCACTGTACTGCGGCGGTGATCCAATCGATTATACCGTATTCAAGGGCAAACCCGAGGTTGAAAGCTTTAAGAGCGCCGCTTCCGCTCAGGGACTGTGACTTGCCGTCTGTATCATACACATCATTGGCAAAAGCGAATGCAGGGGCAATGGTCAGTCTTCCGACTCTGGCGGGCAGTACTTTGGCGTCTTCGGCAAAAGCCATTGTTCCCACACAGATAATACCAGCGGCAATCAATAACCATACTTTTTTCATGTAATCCTCCATAACCTTTCAATATTATATCACTAAACTGAACTCATTTCAACATATTTTGTTTATATGTCAATTTCAATATATACTATTTCTACTATATATAATAGTATAGTAGAAATAGTCCGGTTTGTGTATAGTCCGGAGAAATTATACTTTCTTGTTCCGTACCCGGAGTACGCGAACCGCGTTTGCTGTCGCGAGCAGCGCCACCCCCACATCGGCAAATACCGCCTCCCAAAGAGAGGCTGCGCCAAAAGCGCCGAGTACGAGAAAGCAGAATTTCACCGCGAATGAAAATACAATGTTCTGCCTGACAATCGAAATGGTACGGCGGGATATGGAAACCGCTTCCGCAACGGAGCAGGGATCGTCGTTCATCAGTACCACATCGGCGGCCTCAACTGCGGCATCGGAACCGAGGGCTCCCATGGCGATCCCCACATCGGCCCGGGCAAGTACGGGCGCGTCATTCACGCCGTCTCCGACAAATACGATCCGGCCTCTGGGGTTGAGCGATTTTGTCTCCGCTGCGAGCTCCTCGAAACGCTCTACCTTTTCGTGGGGAAGGAGCTCTCCGTACACCCGGTCCATTCCCGCCTCTGCCGCGGCTTCCCGTGCTGCGGCGCTGCTGTCCCCGGAGAGCATCACGATCCGGCGTACAC
>JAISVD010000160.1 GCA_031271875.1 Spirochaetaceae bacterium
AGCTGGGAAACTTCTAGCTGGATCTGCATCCGTTCTTCGTCGGTATAGATACCGTTTGCGGACTGGACAGCGAGTTCCCTGAGGCGCTGCAGGATCTCTGTTGTTTCCTCAAGATATCCTTCAGTTGTCTGGATGAAGTTGATCGCGTTTGAAGCGTTTTCGGACGCTTTATTCAAACCGCGGATCTGGCTGCGCATCTTTTCAGATACGGCGAGTCCGGATGCATCATCCCCCGCCCGGTTGATTTTCATACCCGAGGAGAGTTTTTCCATATCACGGGTCATTCTGTCGTTTGTGACATTCAGAGTCCGGCTGGAATACATTGCTGACATGTTGTGGTTAATAACCATAAGATTCCTCCATGGAATTGTGTTTTCAGACAGCATCCATGCTGTCTGTCCTGCCCGCTTGTATCCGGTTTTCCGTATTCTGAAGCGGGTGCAGGAAAATTGCGGAGATTCCGTCAGAACCGTTTTTTCAGAACCTTCCATATATTTTTTCGGCATAAAGTAAAAAAAACTTTATATTTTTTATTTCAATTTTCCCGTTTTTCTGCTATTTTTTATTGATGAAATGCCTGTTTTGCGGTTCCGGGGATGTTTCTTCACGATCCCCGCGGGGTTCTCCAAAGGGGAGAGTGTTCCGTTTCTGCGGGCGGTGCGGCGGCGTGTTTCTGGCCCCCTCCTTCAGGCTGGACGCTTGGGGACAGAGGAAACGTTATGAGCTGCACCGGAACGATCCCTCCGACGAGGGATACCGGAGCTTTCTGCTCAGGTTTATCGAACCGGTACTTGCCTGCCTTCCTGAGCTTCCCCGGCGGGTGCTCGATTTCGGGTGCGGACCCCTTACGGGGAAAACTCCGGCGCTGGTTACGCTTCTGGAAGAGCAGCTTCCGGAGGCGGAGATACGCGGCTGGGACCCGTTTTTTGCGCCCGATACGTCCCTTTTCGCCGAGGGCGCCGATCTGGTTATGTGTCTCGAGGTGGCGGAGCATTTCGAGTCCCCCCGGGAGGGGTTCGCTTCTCTTGCTGCGGCCTGCCGGCCGGGAGGACGGGCGGCTGTGGGGACTATGACGGTTCCGGAGGACCCGGAGGCCTTTGACAGTTGGTGGTATAAGGATGACCCGACCCATGTGTCGCTCTATTCGGTGTCCGCCCTTGAATACGCCGCGGTGAGCGCCGGGCTTGTTTTTGAACGGGCGGTATCGGAACGGGTGTTTCTTTTTTTCCGCCCGCGGTAAAGCGGGGACAGAGCTTGAACAAAGCTCTGTCCCTCTTATAAACAGTATATGTCCCGGGAGATTCCGGTGAAGGGAGTGTAACTACCCCTGCAATTTGGTACACTTCCGGTTTCTTTTAGTACTTAGTACATAGAGGAAATTGCAAAATCTAACCCGAGTTTTGCAATTGGCTCAATATATTGACCAATTCTGCGCGGAGGCATAAAATCAATATATAATGATTCCGGGGGAATAATTCACTTGGAGGTTTCTTTTTTACCGGTTTGTTCCGTGAGAAACAATTTCATATACACCGAAAGGAGCAGTGCATGACAAATTACAAAGATCTGGGGTTGGTGAACACCCGGGAGATGTTCGCGAAGGCAATAAAGGGCGGTTTTGCCGTTCCCGCCTATAACTTCAATAATATGGAACAGATGCAGGCGATCATTCAGGCCTGTGTCGAGACGAAATCTCCGGTTATTCTGCAGGTTTCCTCGGGGGCGCGCAAGTATGCCAACTCGAACCTGCTGCGCAACATGGCCCGTGGCGCTGTGGAGTATGCCCATGAACTGGGCTATGATATCCCCATAACCCTTCATCTGGACCATGGGGATACCTTCGAACTCTGCGTTGACTGTATTGAAAACGGTTTCTCCTCGGTTATGATCGATGGTTCCCACCATTCCTATGAGGACAATGTGGCTCTCACGAAAAAGGTCTGCGATTATGCCCATAAGTACGATGTTACCGTTGAGGGGGAACTCGGAGTTCTCGCCGGTGTGGAGGATGATGTCTCCGCCGAGGTGAGCCACTATACCCAGCCCGGTGAGGTTGAGGATTTCGTCAAAAAAACCGGCGTTGATTCCCTGGCAATCTCCATCGGAACAAGCCACGGGCGCACCAAATTCACTCCGGCCCAGTGTACCCTCTCCCCTGATGGTATCCTGATTCCGCCCCCCCTCAGGTTCGATATTCTCGAAGAGATCGAGAAGCGGATCCCCGGATTCCCCATTGTTCTCCACGGCTCTTCCTCTGTTCCGATCCAGTATGTAAAGGAGATCGAGCAGTACGGCGGACACCTGCCCAACTCGGTAGGTATCCCCGAGGAGCAGCTCCGCAAAGCAGCCAAATCAGCGGTCTGCAAGATCAATATCGATTCCGACGGACGCCTGGCGATGACTGCGGCGATCCGCAAGGTCTTTGCCGTCCATCCCGAGGAGTTTGATCCCCGCAAATACCTGGGGCCGGCCCGGGATGAGCTGAAAAAGCTGTATATGCACAAGAACATCGAGGTCCTCGGTTCCGCCGGACAGGCGTAAGGGGTGTTTGTTCCCACCTGTGAATAGGGAGCCGCACGAATAAAAAAGCCCGGCGGACACGCAGTCTGCCGGGCTTTTTATTTTCCGCCTGTGAGGGACTAAGTTCAAGCTCTGTCCCCCAGAGCAGCTCTGTCCCCCAGGGCAGCCGCGTTATCGAACAAAAAGTACAGGGTAAAGGCATTAGAAAAAAGGCTGCCGAGGGAGGGAGGGGGATCACGGTAAAGCCTCTGAGCGCGCTGCTTGCAGCAGCGCGAAGCGAGATTCTGTACAGGCTGGTCATTTTCCCGTTTTTATGGTATGTTTCAGTCATGGCCTTTATCCTGATGCTTGTACCATATGTGATTCAGCTTCTGCTCATCATCCATATCATGAAAAATCGCCGTCCCTACTACTGGATATGGATAGTCATCTGGCTTCCTTATATCGGCGGTATCGCGTATTTTATTGTCGAGATACTCCCGGAAATTTCCCGGGGCGGGTATATGCGCAAAATCGGAAACAGTATTGCTTCCTCGATTAATCCCATGGGAGAGATACACAGGCTGAAGGAGCAGGCGGCGGTGCAGGATACGGTAAGTAACCGGCTGCTCCTTGCGGAAGCATATGGTAAGGCGGGGATGTATTCCGAGGCGATAGAGTTCTACCGGCAGTGCCTGACCGGGCCCTATACCAAGGATCGGAGCATCCTCATGCCTCTGGCGGCGGCCTATTACCATAACGGCGATATCCCTGAGGCCCGGACGATTCTCGATGAACTGGAGCGGGAGAAGCCTTTTACCGTTTTTGAAGAACAGCTGCTCAGCCTCTTGGTGCGTGAATCCGGGGGTGAGGATATGTTTGAACAGTTTGAGCAACTCTACAGCCGTTCAAACAGCTTTGAGGCAGGCTATTATTATGTGCGCGCCCTCGTCCGGAGCGGGGAACAGGACAGGGCGGCCGCCGTCATCGGGGATATGAAAAAAACGCTGAAGATGTATGCCAACTTCAAAAAGACCATG
>JAISVD010000214.1 GCA_031271875.1 Spirochaetaceae bacterium
ATCCGTTCCTTTCAACCCGGAATCTGGGATACTGGAATCCCCTGTTTCGTCTGGAGAAATCCGACAGCCCGGTGATAACCTATTCGATCCCGCTGCGATTCAGTGGAGAGATGCCTTACGCCGTATTGGGGGTTGAAATATCTCTGGACTATCTTCAGACAATGCTCCCCTATAGCGAATTGAACAGGGAACACAATGGCATGTATCTTGTCGGTATCCATCCTGCGGAGAAAGAGATGTACGATGTCGTTGTATCCTCGGCAGCGCCGTTTGTGTACCGGGAAATACGGAACGGCGGGGTTGTGGCCTTTGAAAGGCAGCCATATACGGGATCTATATACCCGATTACTTCCGGAGGGAAGAACAGATATGGTGTATACGGATGTATACAGTATTTCCAACTATACAATGTAAATACCCCTTTTGAAAGGGATCAGTGGGCGTTGATCGGAGTGGTTAACCGTGAAGATCTGTTTTCAGATTCAATCAGTGTCAGGAATTCGGTGTTTATTTCGCTTGTGGTTTCACTGATAATCGGAATTACCGGAGTCGGGATAGCCTCGGTTGCCATTACCCGTCCGATTGTGGGACTTGCCTCCCGTGTCCGTAAGAGCGATCCCGACGTTCCGGTAAAACTGCCCCGGTGCAATATAAATGAGGTGGATGAGCTTGCCGTCGCCGTTGAGACCCTCAGCCGGGATGTGGCGGATTCCGCTTCGCGGATGTCCCAGGTCATCGGGCTGCTTAATATGCCTATCGCCGCTTTTATGTACCAGCAGGACGCTGAAAAGGTGTACTGTTCCGATTCATTCTTTGATGTGACCGGACTGGAGAGGGCCGGAGCGGAGGGTTCCTATATCAGCAGGGAGTTCTTTAATCGCTGTATGGATGAGGTGACCTCCAGGCCCGAGAATGAGGAAGATTTGTACCGTATAACAGACGCAAAAGGAGAACAGCGCTGGATACGGATTCGTATGCAGAGTGACGGGATGAGAACTCTGGGGGTTATCACCGATGTGACCAAGGAGACCCTGGAAAAACGGAAGATCGAGCATGACCGCGATTATGACGGCCTTACAAAGCTGCTTAACCGCCATGCGTTCCGGGCTATTGTTACCAAGAAACTCGCTGCCCGTCCGGAGGGTATCGGCGCCTTTATCATGTGGGATCTGGATAACCTCAAATTCATAAACGATTCCTATGGTCACGATATGGGGGATGCCTATATCTCCATGATGGCGGATTTTCTCCGATATCTTTCTCTGGAACGGGGGATTGTTGCGCGCATGTCGGGGGATGAGTTTTTTGCCTTTCTGTACGGGTACAATTCGAAAGATGAGATACGGCGTATAATTGAGCATATTCAGGAGAAGATGCAGAACACCTGGCTCACTCTTCCTGACGGGAAGAATGTAAAAGTCCGGGCTTCCGCCGGTGTGGCCTGGTATCCTGATAACTCCGACACATATGAAGAGCTCGCCAGGTTTGCCGATTTCGCGATGTATGAAATCAAAAATACCCTCAAGGGTACCTATTTCGAATTTGATGAGAGAAACTATAACCGGGATTCATTCCTTCTTACCTGCAAGGGGGAGCTTGACAAGATAATCGACGAGGAGCTGCTCAGGTACGCGTTTCAGCCCATCATTGATGCCAGAACGGGTGAGGTTTTTGCCTATGAGGCGCTCATGCGTTCCCAGAGCGAAAACCTCTCTTCCCCCCAGGATATAATCCGGCTTGCCCGCTCCCAGGCGAAGCTGTACCAGATAGAGCGGCTCACCTGGTTCAAGGCCCTTGAAAGTTATGCCGCCCAGGCGGAGCTTTTTGGAGACGCGCTCCTGTTTATCAATTCAATTCCCAGTTATGTCCTGAGTGATCAGGACCTTGAGGAGTTTGAGAAAAAATACCGTCCCTATCTTGGCCGGATCGTTATGGAGCTGCTAGAAGGGGATCAGTCAAATGAAAACTGTACGCTTAAAAAGAAGGAATGTATAGCCCAATGGCAGGGAAAGATCGCCATAGATGATTTTGGTTCCGGGTATAACAATGATCTTATTCTGCTGCTTATCAGACCGGATTTTGTGAAGATAGATATGACCATCATCGGCAGTATCGATATCGACAGCAACAGGCAATATATTGTGCAGAACCTGATTGCCTATGCGCGGAACCTCGGCATAAAAATCCTCGCCGAAGGTGTGGAGACACGGGAAGAGATGGAGATGCTCATATCCCTCGGTGTTGATTACCTTCAGGGATATTATCTGGGGAAACCCCTCTTTGAGCCCAAGAAAGTTCCCCCGGAGATACAGGAACAGATACTGAATGCCGCGGCACTCTGTGCCGGGGATGAATAATTTTTGTTGGCGGTTTTTTTATGACAGCGGATACAGCATTTATTTCCCGCCGGGGAGAAGACGCGGAAAGGTTTTTCAGGGAGGGATATAATTGTGCCCAGGCGGTAGCCGCTGCGTTTGCTCCGGATACCGGAACGGACAGGGAGACCCTGCTCAGGTTCAATTCGTCCTTTGGCGGGGGGATCGGCAGGATGCGGGAGGTCTGCGGCGCTGTATCCGGAATGTGCGGAATCGCGGGACTGCTCTACGGGTATGCGGACCCGAAGGACGGGGCTGCAAAAAAGAAGCACTACGCCCGTATTCAGGAACTGGCAGGGAAATTCCGGGATGAACACGGAAGTATCCTCTGCCGGGAGCTGCTGGCCGGAGTTCCCGGAGACACGGGAAACACGCCCGCTCCGAAGGATGGCGATCCTTCGGAGCGCGGTACTGAATGGTACAAAAAGCGCCCCTGTGCGGAGCTTGTCCGCAGCGCCGCCGAGAGCCTGGCGGAGTACATTACTACTCACCCGGAAAGGGAGACCCCCTCCGCAGGACTGTAATCCGGGAAAGACATATATCGACAACGGTATCCCCCAAAAATAATTATTTTTCTGTATAAAAATGCTCCTGTTTTATTGACGACATAGGTAAAATTCAGTATGTTAACGAATGTTCGGAAACTGAAAAACACACATATAATGTGATCTGTGTACAGTTTATACAGAAAGAGCTGAGGGATTCATGACAGATACACGGGAACGCATACTTCACGCCGCCTTTTCAGCATTGACGGAATCCCACTATACCGGTTTGTCCCTCAGCCGGATCGCGGAGATCGCAGGGATTACAAAACCCGCAATATACCGCCATTATGCGGACAAGGATGAACTCATCTTCGCAATGTATGAGCATTTTTACGATGAATTCGCGGCGGCTTTGCCGGTGGTGGATAAGGGGATGGAAACATCCGCTATCGAACGGATACAAGGCTACTCCCTGATCCGCTTCTTTTCTCTTCACCCCGAATATCTCGGGTTTTTCCTTTATTCACTCATAGCGAAAAAAGGGTTTGAGACGGAACTGTTCCGGGAGCTCCACGAGAGGAGGGTTTTCAGATCCTTCGAAGGGCATCCCCTGTCATGCGGGGTACCCGGAGAATCCTCCGCCCCTGAGGGCAGTATGAACGGCCCTGTTCCGGAGGATATCCGGTCTGTTATTGCCTATTACCTCAGGATCATATTCGGTGCGGTTACCTGCATACATTTCATATTCGAACTGCATTCGGTGGCAACACAAAGCAATAGTTCGGGCACAAACCTGAGAAACCATCAGATCGATATCGGCATATTTACCGACCGGCTCTGGCAGCTTCTGGCGGAGGGGTGGGAGATACCGGGCTGGGATCTCTCCGTGGAGAGGATGAACGAGCTGGAACTGCTCAGTACTGTTTCCGACGCCGAACTGCCCGAGGAGTCCCGCATATTCAGCGCAGTCGCTTCGGTCATCAAGGAATATGGATTCCCCGGAACAACGGTGGAGCGGATAGCGGAAAAGATGGGGCTGGCAAAAAGCAGCCTCTACTCATATTTCCGCAACAAAAATGAACTGCTCTCGGAACTGGTATACTCCGAACTGTCGGAATTCGTGCAGATTGTCGAACGGCGTCGGCGGCTTACGAATACCCTCCCGGAGGCCGTGTATATGCACCTCATGACGGTGACATCGTATCTTCAGAAAAGGCCGTCGATTATTCCGGTCTTCAGCTGGCTCCGCAGCAGGGGAAACCTCAGGAATTCCGAAATAGGACACTATATCAGAAACGACCGGAAAATCGACATTACAAATACATTGAATACATTTCCGGGATTCAGGATACCTGACCTGGGGATTCCGCTTAAAGAGGAAACAGTGAGCATATGGATATCAGCGATTCCGATATCGGTGCTTATCCAGTGCCGCTTTCATAAATTCACAGATGAACAAGTGGTTTCTGCAATGAGAATGGTATACAGTTTTATTGGTCATGGAGTGGAGGAAAATAATTGAAAAGATTGTTTCAAGGAATCCTGGGATTCCGGAAAAGCACAGCATTGTTCCTGGTAATAGGAATGTGCGCCTCTCTGCCCGTCTGGGGGGGAGGAAAAAAAGACGAATCTGCATATCAGGCGCTTCCGCCGGAAGGCTTTGATAGTGCAGTCTATGCGTTGGAGATTCCCGCAGACCAGAGCGGTAAACCGGCTGAAACGGAGAGTATAACCCTGACGGTGGATGATGCGGTACAGTATGCCCTCGATAACAGCGCCGTGATGAAAAGTGCGTCGATCGATCTCGGAACGAAAAAGAGGCAGAAAGATACCGCCTGGAACGTGTTTGTCCCCGGCGTTTCCGTCACCGGGACCATGGCCCGCCAGAACGAGGTCAACGATACGATGGGTTCACTCCTCTCCCAAATGACTGGATACCCCTCGGAAGAGACAAAGGAAGCGGATCACTGGAAAGCCATACTGGGACTCACCGCCTCTCTCAACCTCAATTTCGCCCTCGTGGACGGAATACGGGCGACCCGCGCGAATTATGAGGCAGGTCTTATCACCTGGGAGCAGACCCGCAAACAGACTGAACGGGACATACGAAAGATGTTCTACGGTATTCTGCTGATGCAGCAAAATCTGGCGCTCCAGAAGGAGATACTCGCCACGGCGGAGCAGCGGGTACAGCAGGCACGGATCAACTTTCGGAACGGACTTGTCCCGGAACTGACCCTTCTCCAAGCGCAGGTTGCGGCGGAAAACCGCAAACCCGCGATTCAGGAGCTGGAACAGACGATCTCTCAGCAGCTTGACACCTTCGCGTTTCTCCTCGGATTTCCCTACGGGACAAAACCCATACTGGACGGCTCCATAGCCCCTGATTTTCTCGATCTCGACGCGGACAGCCTGATCTCCCGGTATCTGGGGAACAGGCTTGATATCATATCTCTGGCAAAAAACATCGAACTCCTTGAAATCCAGCGCAGCGCCCTGGTTCACCAGACCTATACGCCGAGCATCGCCCTCTCATGGAGCTGGCAGCCCACGGTACTCAAGATAAACGAGAACTGGTTTGACTCTGATAACGTGATGGACAACGGAAGTTTCAGCGCCACCATCGCCTTCAACCTCACCAACATGCTCCCCTTTTCATCTCAGGGACAGGGTATTAAGGATGTGGAGGCGAATATCATGAAACTCAGGCTCAGCATGGCGCAGTTACTGCAAAACAGCGAGATGGAGATCAATTCCCTTATTCAGAAACTGAACAAATCGCGGAACGCTATCGCCGCATCAAGGCTCAATATAGAGCTGGCGCAAAAAGCCTATGATATGACAGTTGTGGCCTTCAGAAACGGAACAACGGAACTGCTCGATGTGCGGGACGCCGAAGGTCAGCTCAGTCAGGCGCAGCTCGGATTGCTTCAGGAGCAATATAATTATGTAACAGGGCTTCTTGATCTCGAATATGCCCTGAACATGAAATTGAATAATACAACGGAATAGAGGAGGGCGGAATACATTCCGCGGAAAATACACATGAAAACAGTTTTAACACAATTATCACGGAAATTGGTACGCCCCAGTGCAGTATATCTCGCGGGATTATGTATTCTGGTACTGTTTACCGCATCCTGTAACGGAGGCGGGAGCGATAAGGGCGGCGCCCAGGCGAAACTTCCCGCCGACGGGGATACGGTGGAAACGAATTTTGCGGTCAATACACTCAAAGTGTCCGCAGGGAACCTTGATGACTATCTGGAATTCGGCGGCGATGTGGTCGCTTCATCAAGCGTCGATATTGTTCCTGATACATCGGGGAAACTTGCAGTCCTGCATGTTGCGGTAGGGGACACCGTAAGAAGGAACCAGCTCGTTGCGGAGGTTGACCCCTCGCGGCCCGGAATGACCTACAGTCTCTCTCCGGTACGGGCTCCCATAGCGGGAACCATTACATCACTGCCTGTGGCAATCGGGAGCATGACAGCCCCCAGCTTGTCCATCGGAAAGGTAAGCAACACCAATGACCTTGAAATAGCTTTAAGCGTAGCGGAGCGGTTTGTTTCGCGGATACGGATGAACCAGCGGGCGGATATCCGCTTTGACGCCTATCCGGAAGAGATATTTAAAGCAAAGGTCACCAAGATCAGCCCTGTCCTCGATACAACCACACGGACTATGGCGGTTACACTCAAACTGGATCCTCCCGACAGCAGGATCCGCGCCGGTATGTTCGCGCGGATCAAGCTCATTACCGAACAGCGGGAAAATGTCATTGTTATCCCCTGGAGCGCGTTTGTCACCAGACTGGGTGAAAACTATGTATTTCTTGCGAAAACGGTTCCGGGAACATCCTCCCCGGCGGAAGCGCGCCGGCAGCAGGTATCCGTGGGACTCCGGGTTGATAACAGGGTTGAAATTATTTCCGGCATATCCCCCGGAGATATCGTTGTCGTAAAAGGACAGAGCCTGCTTGAAGACGGTTCCAAGCTTAACATAATCTCGCAGGAGGAGAAATGAATCTCTCGAAACTTGCGGTATCAAAACCGACAACAATAGTTCTCATCTTTATAATACTCACGGCCCTCGGTATCTATTCGACGCTGAGTTTGCCGATAGACCTCTTTCCGGAAATGGATCTTCCCTATATAGCTGTGATAACGACCTATGAAAACGCAGGCCCCGAGGAGGTTGAGCGCAGTATCACCCGGCCTATTGAAAGCGCTGTATCAAGTGTCACCGGAATTGACAACCTCTTTTCGACGTCATCTCAGGGTACCAGCTTTGTCGGGCTTGAGCTGTTATTCGGGACAAATCTGGACAGCGCGGCAAACGAGATGCGGGATCGGATCGATATGATAAAAGGGTTTCTGCCTGAAGGTATAGATCCTCCGATGATCCTGAAAATGGATCCCGCCATGATTCCTATCATGAATCTTTCGGTAACCGGAAGCCGCACTCCCGAGGAGCTCCGGCAGATAACCGAAGATATCATCCAGCCTAAGATTGAACAGATAGACGGAGTCGCATCGGTGGGTATTTCCGGGGGACGTGAAAAAGCGATATTGATAGATATTTCCCGGGACAGGCTGGAAGCCTATTCCCTCACGGTCACCCAGATAGCGCAGATGATCGGAGCCCAGAACATTCAGGCTGCAGGAGGCATCATCTCCGAAGGGGATCTGAATTATACCATCAGTACTTCCGGAGAATTTACTTCTGTGGAGGACATAAAAAACTCGGTCATCTCCTACAAAGTGCAGGGCCCCGAAGCTCTGGGGCAAGCCCCTTCGGTAAAAAGCATCAAACTCAGGGACATTGCCGATGTATATGAAGGATACAAAAAGGAATCCAGTCTCGCCTACCTGAACGGGATTCCCGGAGTCATGCTGAGCATCCAGAAACAGAGCGGCAAGAACTCGGTTGCCACCGCAGACGCAGTAACAGAACGGCTTGCGGAGATTGAGAAGGATCTGCCCAAGGATATTCAGATTATTGAAATTTCCAATACCACCAACATTATCAAGGATTCCATAAGTAATGTTACCAGTTCCGCCGTGCAGGGAGCCATTCTGGCTATTATCGTTCTGTTTATATTTCTCAGGAGCCTCAAAAGTACTCTGATCATCGGCATTACCATACCGATATCACTGATTATTACTCTGGGGGTTATGTATTTTACCGGATTTACACTGAACATAATGACCCTTGCAGGACTTGCCCTGGGGGTCGGTATGCTTGTGGATAACTCCATCGTTATTCTGGAAAACATATACAGTTACCGGGAACGGGGAACAAAAGCGGCGGTTGCCGCTGTTCTGGGTTCTCAGGAGATGCTGATGGCTATTACCGCCAGTACCCTGACTACTATCTGTGTTTTTCTCCCGCTGATCATGTATAAGCAGAAACTCGGCATAATGGGGCAGTTGTTTGAGGGACTGACATTCACCGTTGTATTCTCCCTTCTGTGCAGCCTTATCGTAGCCATAATCCTCGTGCCGGTATTGGCCTCAAAATACTTCAAGTTGGAAAGCCTTCAGAACAGAAACTATAAGGGTATTCTCGGATGGATCGACCGGGGTATGGCCCGCTTTTTCGATAGGCTTGATACCGCCTACGGCAACGCTGTACGCTGGGTATTGTACCACAAATTCCTGTTTCTGTTTGTACTTATAGTAATGTTTGGCGCAAGTATCTTTATGGCTTTCAAAATCGGGTTTGTAAACATGCCTACTCAGGAATCGGATACGGTGGCTATTGACGTGACCATGCCCCAGGGAACCCGGCTGGAGGTAACGGAGGAGGTTCTGCACCGCCTTGAAGCGATCGCCCGCAATGAGATTGATGGATTCGAGCGGATGGCCATTTCTGTGGGTTCTGCGGGCGCTTTTGATTCGATATTCGGCAGTTCCACAAATACAGGAAGACTCGAGATAGCGCTTCCGGATTTTAAAAACCGAAGAGATACCGATGAGGTGGTAAAAACAAAAATGCGCCGCCATTTTGAGGATTTTCCCGGAGCGTCTTTTGCCTTTGCTTCCTCCGTCATGGGCGGTGTCGGCGGAAGCAGTGGTATTGATGTTATTATAAAGAGCGAAGATCTCAATCTGGCCCGCAGTACTGCCGAAGCGGTAAAAGCGGCGCTTGAGAAACAGGCGGCGGAGTATGTCACCGAACCCCAGATGGATCTGACCGACGGTCTGCCCCAGGTCAATATCGTCATCGACCGGGAGCGGCTGTATAATCTGGGATTGAATATCTATTCGGTAAGTAACGAAATTAAGGCAAATATCAACGGTCAACTCGCAGGCCGGTATCGCGATGGAGGCAACGAGATCGATATCGTGGTCAGCCTGGATGAATCGGACCGGGAAAAACTGAATGATCTGGAACAGATATTTGTTACCAACTCCAGCGGGAGCAGAATTCCGCTGTCCAGTTTCGCAGCGTACCAGGAAGGAACCTCCCCGGTTTCTATCAATCGGGAAAATCAGGCGAGAACCGTTCATGTTACCGCTGCAACTC
>JAISVD010000212.1 GCA_031271875.1 Spirochaetaceae bacterium
TTCAGAGGACAATAGCGGGGATCGATCCTCTCCCCGGCGCACAGGATTTTCTTGATGAATTGCGCTCCCTGACACAGGTTATTATCCTCTCGGACACCTTCACCCAGTTCGCGAAGCCTCTCATGAAAAAACTAAGGTTTCCCGCGATCTTCTGCAACACCCTTGAAACAGACAGTTCCGGCGAGGTAACCGGATACAGGCTCCGCCAGCAAAACGGAAAATATCACGCCGTGGCCGCGTTTCAGTCCATCGGTTATCAGGTCATCGCGTCGGGGGATTCCTTTAACGATCTTGAAATGCTCCGCAGGGCCGAAAAGGGGTTCCTCTTCCGTCCGCCGCAGCATATCGCCGACAGTAATCCCCAGTTTCCGGCCTTTACGGAATACAGCGGACTTCTGGAAGCGGTGCGTCCGTTCCTTGCTTTACCCTGACATCTGTCACGGTATCACAGCCCAGGAGGTTCCTTTCCTTATTATGGATATATTGAAAGCCTTTTTCGTGGATCCGGTTACGGCCCACAAGCTTACTATGGCAAATGCGCTTTTACGGATCCTCCTCTCATTTTTTGCGGGATTCATAATCGGGTTCGTCCGGGAAAAACGGCGCCAGCCCGCAGGACTGCGTACCCATATACTCATCAGCGTCGCCTCATCCCTGATAATGATGGTGTCCGTTACAATCGCCTCGACCGTCACCGCTGACGGAACCCCCACAGTGCTCTGGTATGCCGACGGAGCCCGCATAGCTTCCCAGGTGGTTTCCGGGATCGGATTTCTCGGAGCGGGGGTCATACTCAAACAGGGAATAAACATACGGGGCCTTACATCGGCGGCAACAATATGGGCCATTTCCGCCATCGGACTTGCGATAGGGATCGGCCTGTATATTCCGGCCTTCACCACCCTGGGGGTATTCCTGCTGGTACTCATCTTCGTGGAACGGTTTGAAAAGCGCTATATGCCCTCAAAGGAGATACGGCAGCTCGATCTCCAGTATCACGCAGGGGGTCAGGATATCCGGGAAATAATCCAGGCGCTGAAATCCGCAGGAATCATCGTCACCGAATACAGCCTCAGCACATCACTCCAATCAGGAAAGACCTCAGTGTATCTGCTCATATCCTTCCGGGGGGCGCCTGATACAGCCGGATTCGCGAATATCCTCGCTCAGACAGGGGAACTGGAAAAACTCAGGCTTCTTTCGGTGCCCAGCAGATTCGGGACCTGATTCCGGCAGCCCTTTCAGAAAATCCTGGGTACAAGGGGCGCCGCGAGGACAAAAATCACCACCAGAAGCATGGCGGGAAGGTAGTTCGCTGTTTTGATCCTGGTTATTCCGAGCAGGTTAAAGCCGATCATCAGTATGAGCGCGCCCCCTACCCCCGTAAGCTCCGCGAGGAGACTTTCCGAAACAAAATCCCGGAGAAATCCCGCCGCCAGGGTAAGCAGCCCCTGATATACAAAGATCGAAACAGCGGAAAATGCGGTACCCACACCCATGGCAGCACCGAAAACGATTGCCATAAAACCGTCCAGCACGGATTTGGTCAGAATAGTCGAATAGTCCCCATCAATTCCGGCCTGAAACGAACCGACTATAGACATCGCCCCCACGCAGAACAGTACCGATGAATTGAGGAATCCATAGGCAAACGAGGTTGTCCGGGGCGTACCATCGGGGGGCGTCCGTTTCTTTCCGTACACCCGCCGTTCAAGGGCTTTTCCCAAAAGCAGTATTTTACCGTCTATATCCCACCAGGAACCGAAAACCCCTCCAAGAATAAGGGAAAGTACCAGAAAAATAACATTTTCGTATTTAAAAGCCATTTGCATTCCAAGCACCAGTGTTGAAATACCAGCGCCGGAACGCACAACCTGAGAAAAATCTTCAGTTATACGGCGCGAAAACAGGAGACCTGTCAGCGCGCCGATGACCACAGCGGCACAGTTTATGAAAACAGCGATCATTTATATACCGATGCGGACTCCCACAGCAGCGTTCAATCCGTTAAGCTTGTACATATTGAGGAAATTCTGCGACTGTAAGGTGGTCATCACATTGAGTTCGAGAACCCTGAGGTTCAACACGAAGCCAAGTTTCGTCTTCCAGAGCAGCTCCTCATAACCAAAGCCGAAATCAAGACTGAACAGCCGCTTGATATTCAGCTGAGCCATAACTCCTGCTCCGAAAACCGGCTTGTCATAAACCGTAAACAGGGACAAAGCCACATTCGGTCTAAGGACAATAAAATCACTCTTGAACGGCCTGAACAGCGCATACAGCTCAAACGTCAAGGGGCGGCGGACTTTGTATGACTCGTTATCCGAATAAGACTCTTCACTGCTATCGGTAATAACGTCATCGGAATTAAACTCATTATCGATCAACTGGTCCAGCATACCCGATTGATGTATGTTGAAAGAAACGGAATACCCCATTTTATGGTTCAGCTCAGCGGGAAGCAGGGGTATGTTGACCACCGACAGTCCCAGATCAAGCATGGACAGGAGCTCAAATTCCACATCCAGTGAAAGATCAAAACCTCTTCCGTCCAGGAACCTGTTCAGGTCGGACAATTCATAGGTAAATGAATCTGAATTGTCATGAAGAGGAACAGGAGCATAGACATTTACATCGGCCTTCCCGTCGATATAGATAGTACCGTCCCTGCTCGTCTGCAGGGTATAACTGATATCCGGTTTCGGAATATATATCAGGGGAATGAACATTGCCGGTTTTACTTTGTATTTGAACCGTCCCGCCTGTCCGGAAACATGGAAGCCCACGTCGGCAAACACACTGCCCCCGGCGGCAGCGTTACCCTCGAACACCTTTCCCGCTTCCTTGTTCCCTTCGGAAATAAACTCAAAAAGGGATTTGGGCAGGCTTCCGTACATCAGGGCGTCAGTTCCCGCAAAAAACCCGATCCCGAATTTCGATCCAAAGTTGATATTCACAAACGCTTCGGCATCTGCGGCCACGTTCAACTGCAAACCATTATCCGCCATTTTATCGCTGATCGCGTTGAGATCGATGGTTATGGTTTCCTGAAAGATATCTCCGAAAAACAGATAATTGTTGGCGACCCCGCCGCTCACATCGGCACCAATCTCGAAATACCGGCGGGGTTTTTCAGCCCAGAGGGAAACAATACTTATCAGCAGTAATACAGTGTATAAACTCTTTTTCATGGTTTACTTTCCTCCCCCGAGTTCGATAACTTCATCAATGGTCGAAACAACGGTTATACTTATCGTGGTATCAAATGTACCCCCTCGTTTCAGGAAATACTCACCATCGGGGATATTCATTTCCAGCTTGGGGCTGAACGGTATCTGATTCATAACCCTTTCAATCTCCTCTTTGTCGAGGGACACGGATGTCTCCCCCTCTTTAAGGTTGAATATTTGTTTCTCGAATTCGGACCCGCTATCCATATCAGCTTTAATAAAAAGGGCCAGGTTATCCATATCTTCCTTAGCAGCAGAATCGATGATATGGTTTCTATTATTAAACGACAGCGTCATTGTATTGAGATATTTGAGAAGATCCTGCGTCTTTGAATTATCCGCTCCCGCTTTCCTGCCGAACAGATCCGAGGAACCGTCGGAGAGCATCCCGGCAAAGGTGATGACAGAGCTGCCCGTACCACCGGGGCCGGAATCGACAGAAAGTTTCAAGGGCAGTTCAAACAGGAGTTCCACTTTGAAGGGCTTCTTGGCATCGACATCAGTACGGGAAAGGGTAATCGGACCACCGGAGGTGATATTATAGGAAAGACGGAGATCTTCAGGACGTTTCTTCAGTATATCCGTAAACTCCTCTTCAAGCAAGAGACTGGGTTCGGGAAGCTCCCCCGTAAAGACCTGGTCTACAACTGTGCTGAAATCCAGCGGCGTTTTCATCACCAAGGAATCGTCATAGAGAGGACTGCCGGAAGCGCCGGTATATTCGGCCTCCAGCAGCATGGACAGTTGAGCGTCAAACGCAGAGGGCCCGCTCAGATAGACCCGCAGGGGGAGCGAACTGAGATCGATACCGTCATCGAGATAGTCGGCTATCACGCTCAGATCCACCGCGTTTTTACCAGCCTCGGGGAATTCACCGGAAAACCCCAGGTTTCCGGGATTAACCGTAACGGATGTCCAATCGGCGACCAGCTCAGCGGTTCCCTCAATGGCTTTTACACTAGCGCCTGGTTTAACATCGGCCACAGTAATCTCAGCTGGAAGGTCAATGGTTACAACAAAATCAATGCTCTGACTGCCTGATGGAACAAAGTCAAAAGGGCTGTTACTGAATAGTATATCGGTTCCCGTGGTGAGAGATCGGGTCTGATCAATACCGAAAGCATCACATTTTACTTTCAGATTGATTCCGGAAGAGACGATAAGTTCCGTGAAGTTGGCGGAGATACCAATCTCATCAAACGTTATTTTCTTCACCCAGTCGTCAAACTCCGAGGGAAGATCAACCGTTATCGGAGAGGGAGAGAGTATGTCAGAATCAAGCTCTGCGGTATTTATCGTCACCTCGGCAAACTGTTCTATTGAAGTTTTTATAGACATGTTGTAATCGATAGAACCTCCCTGGATACCGCTTATAGAGGCGCCATTGCCGCCGGTTGCGATGATGATTTTACCGGCTACGGTAAGGTCATTCCGGTTGAGCGTCTGTCCGGAAAGGGACGTAACACCCTTACCGATATCGATGAGGTCGAGACCGCTGTTCTGCTGTATCGAAAAGGCAATATCCTGTATCAGGCCGTTCATTGTAACGCCGGAAGAGGTATCGGGTCCGACCGACAGGAAGAGGGAACCCGCTCCTATCTCCGCGCTTTTGAAAAGAGCCGGAAGACTGTCAATATCCACGGTTGAACTGATATCGAGTTCGACAGGAGCATCAAGTTTGATACCCTCGGCGGCGGAAAAGGCTATATCACTCAACTCCGCGGAAACACCCAGGTTCCCGGCGGATTGTCCGGGAGTACCGCCCGAGAAGCTTATGGACGCGGAGATTTTAACGATCTCCGGCCATACAACAGCGGCGAGATTCATGACTACAGAACCGGTACTGTTTACGGAATCAAGCGTAACGCTGCCGCCTGTCGAGGTCAACACATTCTGTGAGGCATCCATAAGTTTGACATTATCGATGGTTATCTTCAGATCATCGGATATCGCCGGAGAAACGGCGAACCCTATCTCCATATTCCCGGAAGTAAATGTCACGCGGGTGAATGCATCGGTTCCCATGGGAAGAAGCAGCAGGCCTGAGGAGTCCCCGCTCCCGTTCGGAACAATAAGAGGCACGGATTGGACAACGAAGGACGCCTGTTCCTCAATAGCGGAAAAGACCCCGCCCAGATCGACGCTTATCGTCTTATCCTCGTCAACTGCCGCCGCCGGGATATCGATGCTCTGGCTTATGGCCCTGGAGAGGTCACCTCCCAGATCAAGATCATTCAGATACTCCCCTATATCGAGGGTTATATCCGTAAGGGGATAATGGATAAGGTATTTCTGTATCCCAAGAGGATCGGCGGTGTCATGGAAATCATACACACCGAGACCTTCAATATCATCGCCAATAAGTTTTGTGATCTCTTTTATGGATACATAATCGGTGATCAGGAATTCCTTCTCTCCCAGAGGAAGATATATACCAGGATCGCCTTTTACGTGGATTTTTTTCGGTATACTGAAATTACATGAAATGAAAAACAGCGCAACGGCGATATATAAAATATACAGCAGAATATTTCTTTTCATAGGCCAACTCCTCTTGTAATGTTTTTTTTATGGCAGACACAGACAGTAATTTAAACATTAATACTGACATTATAGCATATTTCATTCTTTGTTAATAGCTGTTTTTTATGTAAAATCATCCGTTTTTTTCAGAAAAGAGGTTTTGCTTCAAAAATATATAGATCACGGTCCCTGTCACAGGAGGGACAGCAAAAAGGAGAAAAAGCGCCGGATATCCCAGAATATCGATGATAAAACCACCGGAGAGGCTTCCTATTACATTGGCCGCCCCGGCGGCGGCGATTGAGTACAAGGTCATCGATACGGCGAGATACTTGCGGGGGACATTGGCGGCGACAAAGGAGACCGCGGCAGGATGAAACAATCCGCAGGTGACCGAATTGGGGAGCTGCCCGATTACCGCCCCGGTGAGCGTAGGGAATATCACGTAGATCAGGGAACGGCAGGCGATGGACCCGAGGCAGAACACGATGAGCCTGAGGCTGCCGAACCGTTTTATGAAACGGCCGGAAAAAAACATGAAAGGAATTTCGGCTATAGCCTGTATAGCCCAGAGGGCTGCGGAGGTATTGAGATGGAGGTATTCATGTATATAGAAGGATATATACCGCTGAGCAGGAACCAGCCCCAGGACACCGCAGATTAAGAGCGTCGGTCTTATAAAACCGTAGCGGCGTTTACTTCGGGAATCAGAAACAGCCTACAGGTTGACAATGAAGAGATTTTGGATTATTTTAATACCATTAAAATGTATTATTATACAAACAAAATAGTACGTTTTGGAGGTGTCCTGTGACTAACTGTCGTATTCAAAAAGTTACGAATCTCTGCAAAACCGAAGGCCCAATCATTCGTGCCTCTGCTCTTCGCTCTGCCGGTTTTTGCGGTAAAGATACAGACGAACTTATTCGGCTTGGCATTCTGCAACGCCTTCGCAGGGGTTACTATATCCCGCCGGAAAAACTGAATGATATAGATACGTATGGAATAATTTCCGCCCTGATTCCTGATGGGATTATCTCTCTTTTTTCAGCCGCGCAATACCATGACCTCTCAAGCGTTATTCCTCAGAAAATTGATATAACCCTGCCTGTTCATAAACGTGTTCCTATTCTGCCGGAAGATATTCATGTCACAATCCACAAAGCGATTCAGCGTATTTATGAAGTAGGGATACAAACCGTACAAATCAATGAGTATTCACTGAATATCTACGACCGGGAACGTACTGTCTGCGATTTTTTCCGTATGAGGAATCAGATAGGCAAAGATTGTACATTTGAGGTTCTTAAAAATTATATGGCAGGGAAGAAACAACTGCAAAAACTATCTGAATACGCTGAACTGCTTCAGATAAAAAAAGTGCTTTTTTCTTATCTGGAGGTACTTGTCGTATGAACGTTACATCAGTTCTCGTTTCCGCTGAAAGTGTCAAAGCAAAACTCAAGAAAGAAGCTCTTGCATACAAAAAGGATTTTGACTTTCTGCTGTTACACTATTTTAACGTACCGCGGAAAACACCCTTGATTTTCTGGAAAAGATGGTAGAGGAGATGCCGTTTCCGGTACAATGTGTCCATACTGACCGGGGCATGGAGTTCTTTGCGGAAAAGGTGCAGCGCAGGCTTATGGAATACGGTATAAAGTTCCGTCCCCCAAAACCTGCGTCTTCACATTTGAATGGAAAGGTTGAACGGTTACAAAAGACAGACCTGGAAGAATTGTATCCCACGGTAGATTTGAATGCGGGTAATCTTGAAGACTTGTTGGCTGAATGGCAGCAGTATTACAACTGGGAACGACCTCATAGTTCCCTTGGCGGTAAAAGTCCTGATGAGCAGCGGCTGCTTGCGGGGAATAAGCCGGTCAAGGCGCTTCTGAATACTGTTTCAATCCACGGCTCTCTGATTACGGCGGAACAAGTTCCGCGCGAAAGCGCTCTGGTGAAGGCCGGTAAAACAATGGCGGGGCGCCTTGCGCGACTCTGTTGTGTGTTTGCGGGGTCTGAAGAGTATGTATTCCAGAACGCTGTTGTGGTGCGGGTGGAGCAGAAGACAGATCGGCTGTACCGGTATTCACTGCGGTTTGTGGAACCTGTTGTCCTTGTCTGGCAGAAGCGGATCGAACTGTACCGGCAGTATCTTGCAGGAGGAGTGGAGGCTGCATATGTATAGACTGTTATGTAAAGAAGAAGATATCACCAGGGGTCAGCGGTTTCTCCTGGATGTAATAGACCGAAGGGAGCTGGCTGGGTTGTGCCGTGAGACGGGTTTGAGTTTTAATTACACCTACAAAGTAGGCATAGGCGGACAGGTACCGCCGGTACCTTTGATTTATACCCTCAGGAGCTATGTTC
>JAISVD010000216.1 GCA_031271875.1 Spirochaetaceae bacterium
CCGCTCGGTCAATCGTACCGTCACACTTCCGGCATGGCTGAACGCGGCGGCCCTTGAAAAGGGCGTCACTTTTTCACAAGCGTTACAATCCACGCTAATGAACGAATTGGGGATACACCGATAGATATTACAGATTTGCCTACAAAATATTCACAATTGCAAAGCGGGTCATAAAACCCGCTAAGCTCTGTCCCCGGAGGAAAACTTCCGGACGCGGCTCAGTCCCGGGTAAAACCGATGGGCAATTCCTGTATGATCCTTTCACGCATGGATTTTACATAAGTCGAGGGTGAGGAGAGTCGCACCTTGCGATATATCCGGGAGAAGTACAGGGGATCATCATAACCGACCTGCAACGCCGCATCCTTTATTGAAATATCCGGCTGCGCGGCAATGATGCTTTCGAATTTCTGAATTTTCATGATAGTACACAGCTGTTTGAAACTGAGGCTGAGCTGTTTTTTTACCGCATGGGAGATCGCCGATCTGCTCCTGTTCAGTTCATATGCAGCCTCATCGAGTTCAATCTGCTCTGAGATGTGATCATCGATCCATATGAGGACATTTTCAGCGAGGGTGGGGCGCCGTATCCGCACATAATCACGGGTTATCACAAAGGCGATGAGCATTGAAAAAAGGTTGAGCATGTTTTTTACGGTTTCCGCATTGAAGAAGGGCTGGTTGTCATGAGCTCCACTGAGCTCCTCCTGGTCGAGGTTGTGATTTTTCCATTCCTGCAGAATATCCTTTGGAACAGCTGAACCTGTCCTGAACTGTCCCAGCATCGCATAACCGATCACCGCGCCGTCAACCTCCATCGGAAGTACCGCTTCGGAGCACCCGGCGTGGCACTGATAGATGGTGAGCCTGTTTCTGCTCGCGCAGTGACCGCACATCAGTTTGTCCTGACGGCAGCAGCGGTAGCGATAGCGGAGCCCTTTCTGTATGAGCTGGCAGTATTGAGAGCCCGGATTCTGAAGACCGACGATAAGCTCCTCCATTTCCGGGGAGAAGATCGTGATTTTCACCCTGAAACAGTAGGCAAAGCTGTCGATGAGGCGCTGTACCTCTTCATCAAAAAACAGGTTCAGTTTACTCGGCATATAGCCATTTTACGGCAAGATTGCATATTTGTCCATGTTTCCTTTTTGTTTTACCATTCCCTGCTGCCGTTTTGGGGTGGACAATAAAAGTATGAAAAGCGGGAAGTACGGAACTTATTCCGTTTCCCTAATCACATACCGGAGACGCCTCCGGTAATCGAGGTATGTCTTTATGAATACGGGAGAACAGAGAAACAGGCTGGAACTTTTAAAAACAGTTGTCCGTAAGTTTGATCTCTATGGCGAATTTATTGATGCCAAGCCTTTCGGCAGCGGTCACATCAACGGAACCTTTGTCTCCCTCTGGAACCAGGCAGGAACCCCGGTACGGTATCTCCACCAGCGAATCAACGAAAAAGTATTTCTTCACCCTGACGAGGTGATGGACAATATCCAGCGGGTTACCTCTCATATCATGAAGAAACTGGAGCTCTCCGGTGTCCCGGACAGGAGCAGGAGGACATCTCAGGTTGTTCCCGCAAAAAACGGGGAACTCTGGGTCCGGGATGAAACAGGGGGCTGGTGGCGGACCTACCTTTTTATCGAAGGGGTAAAAACCTGCGAGCTTGCCGGTTCCCCCGGACAGGCGCGCATACTGGGTTCCGCGGTCGGGAAGTTCCAGAAGCTGCTTGCCGACCTCCCCGGCCCGAGGCTCCATGAAAGCATCCCCCATTTTCACGACATGGTTTTCCGCTATCTCCATTTTGATGAAACCCGTAAAAGGGATGTCTGTAAACGCGCTGCCGGATCTGATGCGGAAATAGCCTTCATGAATGAAAACAGAACCCGCGGGGAGATGCTCATACGGAATCTGATGGACGGAGGGCTGCCTGAGCGCATCTGCCACAACGATACAAAGATGAACAATATCCTTTTCAATGAGGAACTGACCGAGGGTATCTGCGTTACCGACCTTGATACGGTAATGCCGGGAACCGTACTCTACGATGTGGGAGACCTGATCCGCACCGTGGCGACCAGGGCCGCGGAAGATGAAACAGACCTTTCCGTGGTCAGGTTTGATACCGAATATTTTGAGGCCCTTGTGGACGGCTATCTTTCAGAAGCGGCGTGTTTTCTCACCGATGCGGAATCGGCCCTGATCGCCGAAGCGGGAAGGTATATTACCCATATTATGGCCCTCCGTTTCCTGACGGATTATCTGGAGGGGGACATCTATTACAAAACCGGGCGGGCGGAACATAACCTTGACCGCTGCCGGAATCAGATAGCCCTGATCCGTGATATGGACAATCAGTGGGATTCCATCATGGAGATTCTCAGAAATCTGCGTCTGCGTTATGCGCAGATTTGAATATAAATGGAGACGGCTGTTATGCGGTCTCAATACACAAAAGGAAATATACGGAGGAGGATGTGATGAAAAGAAGCATTATCTGGATTATGGCATGTATGTGCATAGGTTTATTATTCGCCGGATGTTCCAAAAAGGCTGAATCCGGTGCGTCTGTTGCCAAACTGGTGTATTGGTCTATGTGGAATGAGGCTGAACCGCAGGGACAGGTAATAGTCCGGGCTGCCGAAGCCTTTACCGCAAAAACCGGTATTCAGGTGGAAATTAACTTTAACGGGCGGGACATTCGCATGACTCTCCAGCCTGCGCTGGACGCCGGCGAGACCATCGATATTTTTGACGAAGATATTGAACGGGTAAACAATACCTGGGGCAATTATCTTTTACCGCTCGATTCCTATGTCGATAAAAGTTACGACACCACCAGTGGTCAGCCCTTCAGTGCGGTGGTCAACAAGACACTGCTCGATCTGGCAAAACAGATCGGCGGCGGTTCGATTAAGGCGGTTCCGTATCAGCCTTCGGCCTATATAACCATGTACAACAAGGACCTTTTTGAACAGGCAGGTATTACCGCTCCGCCCAAAACCTGGGATGAAATGTTGGACGCCTGCGCCAAACTGAAGTCCATTGGCGTTGCAGGCTTCACGGTGGATGACGCATATATGGCCTGTTACTTCGGCTATACCATTGACCGTATCGTCGGCATGGACGCAGCTCTCGCCATGGTTAACAACAACGATTTTACCGGCCCCCAAGTGCTCAGGTTCGGGCAAGTGTGGGAAAACATGGCGCGGAACGGCTATATTATTCCCAGCGCCGCCGCCAACGTGTACCCTGCCGGGCAGGTCAATGACTTTGCTACGGGAAAAGCCGCTATGTACCTGAACGGAACATGGCTTCCCAATGAAATCAAGGGAAATGCTCCCAACATGCGCTGGGGTTCCTTTGCGTTCCCGGCCATTGATCCGGCTGGAGACGGCATTGAAGCGAATAACTTCGGTTCCCAGTGCTTTGGCGTCAACAAAAACACCAAATATCCCGATGAAGC
>JAISVD010000245.1 GCA_031271875.1 Spirochaetaceae bacterium
CAAGCTTCCGGGCAGCCTCAGTAAAATCGGCTCCATAGTTATTTTTTACATACTCAGCCAGGTGTTCCCGTCCCCTGTACCGGGCAACCCTGTCGGCGATGGTGACGGAAAAATAGCCGGGTATCCGGGATATCTGCTGCTGCATGATATACGCCATGAACTCGTTTTCCATCAGGTAGGTATCGCCCGTATCATAGTTGAGGCTCGGTGTGTCGCTGAAATACGCCGAGATGAACTGCCGCGCCGGCTCGGGGAGCTCATCGTATACCTCGGTGACCCTGCGGCGAAATCCGCTGTCCACAAAATAGATGCCGTGAAAAGCCTCATGTGTGAGGAGCATGGAGCGAAGATATTCAGGGGATTCCCTGGATATGGAGATGACAGCACCCTCGCCGGGCACGATCCCCCCTCCGGTGGTTCTGATAATCCCGGCTTCAAGCAGAATATCCTTCAGCAAGAGTTCATAACGGTTCAGAGGAAATTTCTCCTGCTCTGCGAGAGCGAAAAACGCCGCCAGGCTTTCGGCGCGGTAATCGTGGGCGTTAAAACCGTGGAGCGAGGCGATCTCTGTATCCCCGGCAAGGCGTCCGGTAAAGCCTTTTTTCTCCGTAAAAAAGGCGAGGCGTTTGAAGAAAAGATCCTGGGTGCGGTAATCGAGAAGATCGAATATCAGCACCTGCGGAAACTGTTCCCAGGCGAACACTTCGAATTCCCGCTGCCGCCAGCGCTCCTGCGGCCAGGAGAGGACGAGTCCCGGATCAGCCCGGAGTGGGGACAGAGCTGTCCCGCCGGGGGTCAATATATCCGGCGCGGCGGCCGCGGTAATGCCGGTAACCCGCTCATGCCCCTCCAGTATGCGGAACCGGGAGACCTCTCCGGACAAGAGGTATGTACTCAGATGGGCCTGTTTCTGTCCGGGGGCGCAGCGAATCGTGACAGTATCCCCGCCTGCGGCGAGGCGTATGCGTTCATTGCCGGAAAAATCTCCCCGGGGACAGAGCTCCAGCACGGTCATCCAGGGGATACCGCTGTCCGTCAGTTCCGGGGGAAGATCGAATACGGCGTAATCCGCCGGAATACTTCCGCCGGAATCTGAAAAACCGAACCAGGGGATATCCCCTGAAAGGTTCCAGCCATAGCGGGAGGGAACCACGGCGGCGGAAACGACCGATGCGCTCCCGGCTTCCTGAGTTTCCAGATAAACCGCGAAGCCGACCGGAGCGGTTTCCCCGGTTCCGGGGAAGGCCATCGAGACCGTTACCGCTTCCCCGGAAACATATCCCCCGCCGAGGGGCCGGGCTTCAAGCTCCTTTTTCAGCGTCCGCTCCGTCTTAAAATCCACGGGGAAAAGAAAACAGACCTCCGCACGGGTTCCGCCGAGGACAGTAACTTCAAGAGAGGTGTTCCTGTCAAAGAAGGTATCCCGGGGAAAGGCAAAGCAGGCGTATCCTGAAGTTCCTTCTATCTGTCCTGTCCGGGCATTTCCGTTCAGGGCGGCAAGCGGGATAGCCGTACCGGAAACAGTGAGCGTCAGCGCGGACATCCGCTCCCCCTCACAGGCGGCGGTAAAAACGGCGCAGAGCATACAACTGAAAAGAATCAGGGAACCGACCTTAGTGCCGGCCCTAAAGCCGGTCCTTTTTCCGGTTACAAACATGAAGATATACCTCCTGTCTTCCGGGAAACACTGATTTATGCATCCGCTATACATCAGTATTCACTCTATATAATTATGTATGCAATATCAATATCAGTATGATAACACAGTGATATCAGCGAAACCTGATTTTCCGTACGGACCACTTGTAACCGCCGGGGAAAAAGGATACCCTCAGAAACAGGGGCGCCATGATACCGGAAGAATCATCGAGAGTTATTCAGCAATTCCTTGTCTCCCTGTCGCTGCACGGCACGCAGACAGCGCTTCTGGAGGCTGAACGGAGGAGACTGCTCTCACCGGAAGCTCGTATCCTGCCCCTCTTCTGCCCGCTCTCAGCTGTTTCCGGCGCAGACATATCCCTTCTTGCGCGATACAGGGACTACCTGAAGGATCCCGCAAACGGCGGCTCGTCCCTGACGCTGGCCCCGCCCCGGACAGCGTCAGGCTGGGTATGCAGAGAGATCCTCAGCGGGGCGCTGGAAGAGCTCTTTACCCTGGGTAATATCCCCCTTTTTGCGGGATATCCGCCCCTGCCCCCCCGGCCTGTCCTGCTTTACGGTTCCCCCGGCCCGGACGGAACAGCGGCGGCGCCCCTCCCGGAACCGGCGGAGATCAGGATAAACCACTACTATCTTTCGATCAGAACAGTTACACTGTCCCGGCAGGGGGAGAACATCCTCTTCAGCTGGGATGAAACCGGAGAGTACTGGCTTTGACGCGGGTTCAGGGCCGCTGCTCCTCCCCGGAGGGAAAGGAGAGGGGTATCCAGCTCATATCTACAGCAGGGATGGGGGAATTTCGGCTGTTCCCTGGCGCACAATGCGGCATGAACCGGACTCGACCGCAACAATTGTTGAAGGAACGCCGCCTGGTTTGTCTCCGTCATCGACAATCAGGGGAACCCCGCCGCCGAAAGAACCGATAATATCTTTAATTTTCCAGAGAACAGGCTCCCCCGAACGGTTCACGCTGGTTGAATAGAGTGGTTTTCCGGTTTTACTGATAACGGAACGGAGCCATCTGTCGGCAGGACAGCGGAAGGCGGTTGTACCGCCGCCGATATCCGGGATAATGATAGTCACAGGCCCCGGCCAGAGTGAAAGCAGCTCTTCAGGGAGGGGTTCCAGCGCGTACTGCCGTATCCATCCGGGATCGGCGATAAGCTGGATGAACGGTTTATCGTCCCCCCGGCCCTTGATCCGCCGGATACGCTCTGCTCCCTCCGGAACAGGGGCGGAAAAGCCGTAAACAGTATCCGTTGGGATAACTGCGACGCCTCCGGCGGCAAGGATAGCCGCTACGGTCTCAACGGAACCGGGATCGTTTTTAACTATTATACGGGGCATACAGGTCCTTAACCCTGACCTCTCTGCGGACCGATTTTTTTCCGGGTTTGATCAACATAGAGATGATCAGAAAAACGGCGGCCCCGAATATCACCCCCGCCAGTTTACAAAACCAGTCGGGCAGGCAGATCACTCCGGCGGCTTTCACGGGATCACCGGTTTCGAGGGTATATACCGACAGGTTTTCGAGCCCCGTGAGCTTTACCAGATATTCTCCGTTGTTGACATATCCGAGATCCCGTGCATATGAGGCTATCACATCGGAATCCACCGTCAGGGCAGTCAACTGTATGGAA
>JAISVD010000018.1 GCA_031271875.1 Spirochaetaceae bacterium
CAGGGGGTTTTCCTTTATTATTCCGTCACTGAATATCTTCCAGTATTTATTCATGCTAACCTCTCTATTACATTTCCGGATCAACGACATTCAGGGCGAATGATTTCGATGATCCGGCTGGAGCGGGAGAACCCTTATAGTTCAGGGCGAGATAGTCTGCGCCCTCATATCCGGTAATCTTGACGATATTGGCGATCGCCGATGAACTGACTGTTGCTCCGGAAATCGCGTCCACGTCCTGATGAACCAACATGGCATCATCCACGGACTTTCCGGTAAACTGCGACCAGAATTCCTCCTCCACCACACGGTCTCCGATATTCTTTGTATCGGTAGTCTCGGTAATGCGGATCCCCGCGATGGTACGATCCACTGTTATTCCTACCGCGACAGCGGCGCCGTCTTTGTAGGAGGGACCCCGTGCGTTGATAACAAGACCGGTCACAGTTCCGTCCGTCCTGACCAGCACGGCCTGGCGGAACGCCACGCTGCGGGTTATGGTGTTGGGAACCGGCTCCGTCAGGGTCTCAAACTCGGCGCCGGGGAAGATCAGGGTGCAGGCTTCCTCAAAGGTCACCGGTTCCGGAGCCGCCGCGAATACAGGAGCAGCGCCGCTTCCGGCAGCGCCTCCGTAGTTATCGGCCAGATACTGCCCTGCGGTATAACCGGCAAACTTCACGATATTGGCAACGCCCCGGCTCGTTATTGTCGCGCCGGAGATATTGTCCACATCGGATCCGACAGAATAGGCGTCGTCCACGGACTTGTCCGTGAACTGGTTATAGAATTTCGGTTCCATCGCGCGGGTGCCGATTCCCGCGGAGTCGGTCATTTCGACAAACTTAATACCCGTCACCCTGCGGTTCATATCCACGCCGACCAGGATTGTGGAAGACGCATAGGTGGGGCCAACGGCCTGGATGACGAGTCCGTGGACTGTTCCGTCCCTCTGAGCAAGATAAGCCTGCTGGATTTTTACCGGCTGGGAGTTGTCGAAGTTTCCGTTTTCCACCAAGGTGAAGTCGGCCGCATCGGGGAAAATGTCGTTAAGAGAAGCGTTTATCTCCCTGCTCTTCGCGGCCTCGATAGCGGGGGCCGTTGCCCGGTATACAAAGGCCAAGCCTACACAGGAGACGACGGCATAGGCGGCGAGGATGAACCCGAGCTTTAACATCTCTTTCATGTTGCCTGCTCCTTTTTGACCGGCACAAAACCGTATTTTCTGGCGATAATTTTATTGAGGAAGGGCACCAGGGAATTCATGATCAGTATGCTGAACATGACCCCCTCGGGGAAGCCTCCGAACAGGCGGATGATTCCCGTTATCAGACCGCAGCCGAAACCGAACAGGAGCCGTCCCGTTTTTGTCACCGGAGAGGTGGCGTAGTCGGTGGTCATGAATACGGCGCCGAAAAGCAGTCCGCCGGTAAGCGCCGTAATAAGCGGATCAGTACCGGCGATCCAGCAGATCGCCACGGTGGTGACCACCATCGCCACGGGGGCGCGCCAGTCGATGATCCGCGTGATTACCAAGACAATGAACGCCAGGAGGATGAGCATGACGCAGGTCTCGCCGATGGTACCGCCCCGGCTGCCCAGGAACAGGTTAAGGTAGAGCTCTCCGGCGGAACCGTTTCCCAGAGTGTCCGCAAGGCCCTGCATACCGCCCTCTCCCTGAAGTATTGAAAGGGGGGTTGGGCCGGAGACGCCGTCAAAGGGCACAGTCCATGAGGAGAGGGCCGCGGGAAAACTGAGCATGAGGAAGGCCCGCCCTGCCAGCGCGGGATTGAACACATTCGCGCCCAGTCCCCCGAAAAATTCCTTTGCTACAACCACGGCAAAGAGAGCGCCGAGGATGGTCATCCATACGGGCGTCGCGGGGGGCAGCGTAAGCGCCAGGAGCAGGCCGGTAACTGCCGCAGAAAAATCGGTAACCCTGGGCTGCTGTTTTGTTATCAGCCGGAAACAGGCTTCAAATCCGACGCAGCACACCACGGAAACGAGAATGGTTATCAGCGCCGGTACCCCAAAAAAGATGATCCCGCTCACACACAGGGGGAGCAGACAGATGATTACCAGCAGCATTATCCGCCGGGTCGTCACGGGCATCGAAAAATGGGGGGCCGGGGAGAGCCAGATTTCATTCAGATCGGATTTTGCCATCATTTATACTCCATAATATATTTCTGTTAATCGGAAGCGGAATTTTGTTCCGCCGTTCCTTTTCCCGTTGCGGAGCTTTGTACCGCCGCGCATTTTTCTGCGAGCTCCTGCTTTTTCCGGAGCTCTTCGCGGGACAGCTGCTTTCCGACCCGGAAGCGCTGTACAAGCTTGATCCTCGCGGGGCAGACGTAGGCGCATGAACCGCATTCAATGCAGTCCATGAGACCGCAGCGCCGGGCCTCATCGTAATTGCCCCCGTTCAGGGCCCTCATTATAAGCACCGGGGAGAGGTGGCAGGAACAGGCCCTCATGCAGAAACCGCAGCCGATACAGGGAGACTCGTTTACGAGGACGGTCTCCGCTCGCGTGAGGAAGAGCACGCCGGAGGTGTTCTTCTGGATGGGGAAATTGGCGTTCGCCATGGCAATACCCATCATCGGGCCGCCGGAGATGATCTGTGCGACTCCGGGCCGAAGGGTTACACGTTCCGGGATCAGATCTCCCACCAAGGTCCCGATGGGAACGGAGATATTTTTTGGTGTCTCGCAGGCCCCGCCGGAGAGGGTAAGCCCCCGCTCGATAAGGGGCTTACCCTCACGGAACGCCTCGGAGACAGCTCTGAGGGTTCCCACATTCTGGATCACGCAGCCGATATCGGCGGGCAGTCCCCCTGAGGGTATCTCCCGTCCCAGAACGGCCAGGGTTAGTATCTTTTCACCGCCCTGGGGGTATTTGGTTTTGCAGACTTCGATGGTTATGTTGTTGTGTCCGGATTTTGAAACGGCTTCCCTGAGTCCCGGAACAAGGGATGCCTTGTTATCTTCCAGGACGATAATGCCCTTGGGTGCGGAAACGATCCGCATGGCGATAGCGAGACCATCGATCACCTTTTCCGCCTGCTCGGCGATAGTACGCTCATCGATGGTGAGATAGGGTTCACACTCGGCGGCGTTGGCGATCACGTATTCAATCGTTTTTCCCTTGGGGGGACTGAGTTTGACATGGGCAGGGAAGGATGCGCCGCCCATACCGGCGATTCCGGCGTCCCTGACACGGGCAAGAGCTTCCTCCCGGGAACAGGCAAAAGGATCAAGAGGCGGCATGAACGCAGTAGTTCCTGAGTCGTCTCCGACGATGGTAATACATAAAGCGTCAATATTACCGGTCACCGCTCTGGGTTCAATCTTCTTTACAACCCCCGCGATTGAAGCGTGTACCGGAACCGACATGAATGCGTCCGAAGCTGCAATCTTCTGACCGCGGGCAACCGTATCGCCGACTTTTACCAGCGGCTGATTCGGGGCGCCTCCCTGAGTAACAGGTATTACGACTGTCTTTGTGAAAGGAAAAACACTCTCTATCGCAAGATCTTTTGTTTTGTCCTTGTGTTCAGGAGGGTGAACACCGCCTTTAAATGTTCTTCTACTCATAGGATGAATAGTAATTTGTGTACCGCCATTCAGTCAATAGAAGTTTTTAAAAAGGTCGGAATATTTCAGAAACTACTCTGGGAATTAATAAAATTTTCTGTTATATTTTATGAGATATACGGCAATGAAAATAATGTTCTATAGATTTAAGGAGGTTTCAATGAACAGATACAGACTCCTCTCGGTGCTGCTTCTGGTAGGGACAGGGGCGGTATTTTCAAACGCATTCAACGATTTTTAGGATTCATATAATCCTCCTTCCGGAGGAGAGAGTATACGGCAGCTCCAGTCGCCTTTTATGCTCTCCGGCGGAGCGTCCTCCGCCGGGGGGGCGCTGATGCAGGTCTATCCGGGGATGGCAGCGGTCAACCCGGCGCTTCCCGCGGATATCCAGCAGGTGACTCTGGATATGTCGGGACTGTTTCTGGCGGACTTGCGTACCGGGTCTGATTTCGGGGGCGGTTTCGGGCTGGGAGCTCTGTTCCCCTCCCGCTGGGGCGTGGCGGCCTTCAATTTACAGGGCACATTCGCGGACAGCTTTGAGGATATGCCTCTGGGAAAGGTGTTCTCCCTTTACGGCGGGTTTTCCAAGGATCTGTCGGACACGGTGTATGTCGGCGCAGGGCTCTCCACCGCAATGGGGCATACCTGGGGCGGCTTCAGATGGGGGCTGGAACTCTCCCTGGGGTTCTGGAACAGGATAGGAACCGTGGGCTTTATCCGGGACTTCCGCTGGGGGCTCACCCTCAACGGAATGGGTAAACCCTATTCGGGAAGCGAAGGTATCATGGACGGATTCCCGGCGATGTTTACCCTCCGGGGAGGGATAGCGGGAACGCTGGTATCTCTGGAAAAATTCAAACTCGGGATGTCGGCGGATATTTCGCTGCCGGTGATCATCGAGAACGCGATACTGGATCTGGGGCTGGAGGCGCGCTTCTCCGACAGGGTGATCGTGCGCAGCGGCTGGACCGTAAACGTGCGGGAGTGCATGAGGGGAGATATGGGACTTATTCCTTCCCTTTCGGTGGGCATGAAATTCAGGACACATATCGATCTTGAGATTTTAAGCAGAAATGAACTGCAGCAGACCGATATTATTCCGGCGGTTGCCTTCAAACCGTTGTATAATGGAATCACCGCATTTTCCGGAGGGGTCACGGCCTATCTCGGAATGAGGGATACAGAGGCTCCTGTCATAAACATCTGGGGGGACGATGAATAAGCTGAAACAATTCTGCATAATACCGCTTCTTTTTTCTATTATATTGACGGTGTTTGCAGCCGCGCCGCAGACAACATATATTTCACCAAACAATGACGGTATTCAGGATGAGCTGAATTTTCCCATAAAGATTTCAGACAAACGGTATATCAAGGAGTGGGCCTTTGTTATTACCGACGAGGCCGGAACCCCGGTACGGACCATCGCCAACAAGGAGAAGCGGCCCGATCCGCCCACGGGATTTATCTCCTGGGTCACCTCCTTCTGGAAGCGTCTTACCACGCCAAAACAGGGGGTGAATATCCCCGATTTCATGCGCTGGGACGGGGCTCTTGATTCAGGCGAGGTGGCCCCGGACGGCACCTATTTTTACTATATAATTGCGACCGATGACAATGGCAATACCGCGAAAATCGATCCGCTGACGGTGACGGTTGATAATACCCTGCCGGAGTTGTCGCTGGAACCGCCTGAGATTGCGGATATGCTCATATTCAGCCCCGACGGGGACGGGCAGAAGGACACTATACGCTTTGCGCAGAGCGGATCCGCCGAGGATCTCTGGGAGGGGACGATTGTCAATTCCGGGGGCGCAGTGGCGCGAACCTTCCGCTGGACAGACAGCGCC
>JAISVD010000053.1 GCA_031271875.1 Spirochaetaceae bacterium
ATATCCCGCCGACGGAAGCAGCCTGCCGCCGCCCAGAAGAAGAAACGTCGATTTTCCCGATCCGTTGGGGCCGATAAGGCTGACAAACCCCTGCGGCAGGCCCGCGGAAAAGTAATCGAAAACCGGTATATTTTCCGTCTCCTCCGGAACTGGTGCAGCCTCAACCGGGGGATAGGAATAGGAAACGGAATGGAATTGCAGAAACGGTGTGTCTGTACTCATAATTCAAGGATACAGGAAAAAAGGGAAAAAAGCTACGGTCAGGCGGTGAGCTTGCATTTATACCAGACAGGGACAGAGCTCAGCACTTTGCTGAGCTTATGACCTTGCAGTCCCCTCAGAGCGTCATTACGGGAAAAGTCTGCGGCACTCCAGGTAAAACCGTTTTTCCGGGGCTTCTCCCATGGAAAAACTTTTCCGCGGCAGCGGCCCTCCTGCGGCGATGGTATCGAAAAAACTTTTTTTTTCCACAGGAGGCAGCAGGACGCCTGCGGTATATGGTTCCCGGCTGAGCCGGAATACTTCGTCCGCTCCGTGGATGTAATCGATTTTTGCTTCGGGATGCAGCGCCAGATAGGCATCAAGTTCGCCCTGAAGCAGGCTCACCGCAAGACGGTCCGCAGCTGTTTCAAGAACAGCGTATTCAGATATCCCCTGAGAGGTCCCTGCAAAGCCGAAACGGGTGACACCGGTATGGGCCGCACTGTCAGAGCAGGACGGCGAATCCTTAAATGCAACGAGCCGCTCCAGCTCCTCAGGGGAGGTAACGCCCTGAATGCTGCCGCCGAGACGCTCCCGCAGAAACAGGGCGAGCTCACCGCTGCCTGTACCAAACAGAGCCCTGTGTATGGGTTCAAAGGTCAGTCCCTCATCGTAGAGGTTGACGATTTCCACAAGGGCGTATCGGGCGGGATGCTCTGTCCCTGCCGTTTCCGGGTGGGAATCCTTATATTCGTCCCAGACAGCCTTTGCGGTGGCGAGGGAGTGGTTCCCGTCCCCCACGGCAAAGAGGAAACAGGATCCGTCAGGGGCGGTATGCTGCTGCGCCAGGGAGTTGAGCGCCCCGGCAGCATAGGCCATATCCTCGGGAGAGGCAACGGTCCAGCCGGATATCTCTCCGGAACCGAACATGAGCTTCGATGAATATGCGGGAATCCGCTCCCTGACCCGGCTGCCAAGCCCTTCGATAAGTGTCTTTTGCGGGTCATCGGCAAGGAGCATGATATGAGGGGATTCCAGAGGAGCGCCCCGGCGTATCTCCATTCTGGGGGGGATTCGGTCGGTTATCGTTGCCTCGGTTGCCCTGATGAGAGCCTTTGATCCGGGTCTCCAGTCATACGCCTCAAGATCGATAGCCGTAACCAGCCCTCTGCGGAGCCTGCCGAACCCGGTTTTCCGTTCGATATACATCATACCGGTAATGGGGGAGGCAAATATCCCCTCGGAGAGGTATTTCTCCATATTGAGCCGGATATTTTTCAGCCGCTCCGGGCGGTCACTATCTTCGAGATAGACCTCGGGAAGTATTATATTCAGCAGAGACGGGCTGCCTGCGGTAAAATGCATCACCTGTTTCCAGTAATCCCGGTCCTGGGTATACTGGTCGCAGGCGATTACAGCCCATTTTTCGATATCTACAGAGGAGGAAGGAAGCAGCAGCTCGGGGATTTTTATTCCATATGCGGAAAAAGTTTGGGTAGTATTCATATCACTACTATAATTAGCGCCGCCCCTCTGGTCAATGTACCACGCATATATTGCCTGAGTATGTACTATTCCGCTTGATTTTGCTTTCCGTTTCTTTTAGTATCGATGCAGAATGAAAAAAATCCTCCTTTGCAGTATAAACGCGCGGTATTCACAGACAAATCTCGCTATCAGGTACCTCGCGTCATATATCACAAAAAACGTTCCCGCCGCTGCGGTGTGCATCCGGGAATGGACGATCCAGCAGCAGCTTCTGGATATTATCCGGGATATCGCAGAGGAGGAACCGGAACTTGTCCTTTTTTCGGTGTATATCTGGAACAGGGAACTCTCCTTCAAGGCTATGGGGGAGCTGAAAAAATTGTTTTCCGATATGCCTGTAGGCGCCGGAGGCCCCGAAGTTTCCTGGCAGGCGGAAAGGATTTTCCGTGAGACCCCTGTACCGGATTTTATCATCCAGGGTGAAGGGGAAAAAACAGCGGCGGAACTTGCAGCGGCAATCACCGGAGGAAAAAAACGCTCCCTCTCACTTCCGGCAATTCCCGGAATATGGTATCGCAGCGCAGACAAACCTGAGACGGCGCTGTTTTCCGGGGAACGGGAACTCATAGGGAATCTGGATTCCATCCCTTTTCCGTATGCTCTTGCGGGAAACCTGCCGGAGGACGCGGCAAACCGGATACTCTATTACGAATCCGCCCGGGGATGTCCCTTCAGGTGCGCCTACTGCCTCTCATCGCTGGACAAATCGGTCCGGTATTTTTCCCTTGAACGGGTTATTGGGGACATCGATTTTTTTCTTGAAAAAAGGCTGCCGCTGATCAAATTTGTGGACAGGACATTCAACCTTGATACGGAACGGTACTGCGCAATCTGGGAACACATCATCAGGAACCACAACGGCGTCACTACCTTCCATTTTGAAATCGCCGCGGAGTATCTTTCGGACGCGGCTTTTGCGCTGCTTGAGCGCGCTCCTGAAGGGGCGATCCAGTTTGAGATCGGCATACAAAGCGTCAACGGGGAAACCCTGCGCCGAGTCCGCCGGAGCGCGGATACGGAAAAAGCGGCGGACAAGATACGCAGGATTCCGCCGCAGATACATACGCATCTTGACCTTATCGCGGGGCTGCCCGGGGAGACCCTCGCGGATATACGGCGCTCCTTCGATTATACCATTGCCCTCCGTCCGCAGATGCTTCAGCTTGGGTTCCTCAAAATCCTTTCAGGTACGGAGATGGAAGAGATCGCGGAAAAAGAGGCCATTGTTTTCACGGAAAGTCCGCCCTATCAGGTGTTACAGACCCGGCAGCTTCCCTGGAGGGATATACAGACGCTCAGGGATATCGAGCACCTCCTTGACATCTATTATAACTCGGGCAGATTTCCCTCGGTATGCATCCTGATCGCGGAAACGCCTGCGGAACTGCCGCCTCACACCGGATCGGCCTTTGATTTTTTCCGCTTACTCGCGGAAAAGCTCTCCGGTGAGGGGATCCTCTATCTTCCCAGAAAACAGACGGGATATTTCAGCTCTCTCGCGGAACTGTTCGCGGGAAAGCATCACCTCATGGAACGGCTGAGGTTTGACTATCTGTCGGCGGAGAAACCCGGAGCTTTTCCCGGCTGGTTTGAAAGACGATACCACAAGACTGCCCACGAACAGGCCCTGCGGGTTCATACAAACATACAGAGCAGCCGGGAACGGTATGCCAGGTCCGAATATGAAGTCTTTGCGATACATCCCCTTACCGGAGAGGAGCGGGAAACGGAAATACTGTTTCTCTATGAAAGCGTAAAAACACGGTTCGTCATCCTGAACAGTACGGGCTGAGCATTAAATATGCACGCGCATATTTAAAATGCTGTCAGCGACACGAAAACCTGATTTGATATTTTTTTATCGATTAGCCGAACAGGCCGGATCAATATGTATCTCCAAGGGCATAAGAAACTGTTCGGAGGGCATGAATTTCCGCTGTATCAAAAACCGGAATCGTCACATCCTCCGGGGATATCAGAAGACCTATCTCGGTACACCCGAGGATGACGCCCTGAATACCTGTATCTATCAGGGACGCGATAATCCTTCTGAATTCCTCCCGGGAGGAATCCTTGATTACCCCTCCGCAGAGTTCATCATATATAATGGTATTTACCATATCCTGATCCGCCTCGGAGGGAACGGAGACCGTAAGCCCCCTGTCAACAAGCCGGGATGTATAAAAATCTTCGCTCATGGTGTATTTTGTCCCCAGCAATCCGACGGAATGGATATTTCGTTCAATAACAGCATCCGCCGTCATATCCGCAATGTGAAGAAAGGGAATAGGTATATCCCTGGTTATTATATCCGCAACCTTATGCATGGTATTTGTACATACAATGAAAAAATCAGCCCCCGCAGCCTCAAGCGACTTTGCCGCCATGTTCAATGCATATCCGCCGGCCTCCCATTCACCGCTGCGCTGCTGTTTTTCGATCTCCGCAAAGTCAACGCTGTACAAAATACACTTTGCCGAAGAGAAACCTCCCAGTCTTCTGCGGACTTCCTCATTCAGTATCCTGTAATAACTTGCGGTTGACTCCCAGCTCATCCCTCCGATAAGGCCTATTGTTTTCATCATGATCCTCCGTGCGCTATTTCTCCTGTCTTTTCATACCATGCGCCCTTGGTAGTGCCGTATTTGGTCAGATAACCGCCGTCAACCAACGATTTGATGGTTTTGGCTGCGGTGTTGATATTTAACCCCAAGGACTTTGCGATTTCTGGAACGCTCCATTCCAGTTTGTCATCAAACAAGGCAAGCACAGCCCGCGCAGTTTTCCCCAGCTTGGTATCATCGCTTGTCATTGCTGTAATTTTATTTTCCAAATACTTCTTTTGTTTTTGAAGCGTTGTTAAAAAGAACGATAACCATGGTTCGTAATCAACATTCTCAGTCCATATATTTTTCTGCATCCGGCAAGAATTCCAACGGGAAAAGTATAAGGGGTACTGTATTCAGAATCAAGTGTTTTTCACAGAAAGTATAAAAACATACTATTTATACACAGGTTATCCACAAATATGTTTTCCGAATCAAATTCTCTGTTTCCGAATCCTTAACCCCATGTGAAAAACCAAAAACATATTGAATATATTTTGTTGCATTACAATGAATTGCATCATTCCAAAGGAATCATTATGCAATTACATTTCTTATGTTGCTTCAAAACCAAAACAAAGTCATAAAAGCTTTTTTTCTCCCAAATTATCCACAGGTTTTACACCATCGGTTCCGACAAACCAGAGAACTTCTGGTTTGTCGGGATGGCAGAATAACTATTCAAAAAGACAATTACAAAAAAAGCTTATGTCAAAATATAACCCGAGTTTTGAGATCGAATCCCGATATAATTACATAAATCAAAATACGGAAAAAACAGTCCTTCCTCAGCCGCTCCAGGTATACTCCAAAAAAGTACCGTATGGATATCCATGTTTCACGTGAAACAATGCACTGATTTCAACATATCTTTTTGTATATACATATCCGGCATATTTTTTACTATGTTGAACTTTTTTCAAAACTCTGTTAATTCTGAAAAAAACTTCTGTTATGTATTATTAAGGCATGAGAAACAGGAAGCTGTTTATTATCTGTTAAATCATCTTCAAGCTGCTTTTTATTATTCAGAAAAAGCATTTTTACTATATAACAACCATCTGATGTTTCACGTGAAACACCTATTTGACAATAGGTATTAGATATAAACAGAATTGATATATCCTGATTTTCTTTTGTCATAGACAATATAAATTAAAAACAGTTTAGTGAAAGTAATATGAAAAACGAGAACTGTATTATATATCCCGATAATAATGAAACAGAATGGATATGTTTCACGTGAAACATATTATATAAATAATGTATACAATATAATCTTGGTTATACTATAATCATATGAAAGTGTTTGTATGTACTTTTTTATCTCATTGTAATACATATAGTAATACATTCATTTTTGATGAAATAATGCAATTCATTACAATATATACAGAAGCACTGAAAAACAGGTCTATCCTGATTGCGGTTGCTTCAGTCCGGTGCTATACTTAGGGAATCGCTGAATACGTAAGGAAGCTTTTATGGAAAAAATCGGTATGGGCTTTATAGGGGCAGGCGGAATAGCCCGGAAGATGGCTGATACAATAATCAGAATGGACAGTGTGAAACCCTGTGCGGTTGCCGCACGGGACGCAGAGAGGGCACAGAGGTTTGCAGCGGAATTCGGGTTTGAAAAATCCTACGGGTCCTATGATGAGATGCTTGACGATCCGGAGGTGGAACTGGTTTATATCGCCACGCCCCATTCGCACCATTTTGATCACGCGAAGCTCTGTCTTGAAAACGGTAAGCATGTACTGTGTGAAAAAGCATTCACGGCAAACGCACAACAGGCGGAGGCGCTTATAGAGCTGGCGCGAGGCAAGGGGCTTCTCCTTGCCGAAGCTATCTGGACGCGGTATATGCCCCTTTCGGCGACACTGAGTACACTCCTTACGGATGGAGTTATCGGAACGGTGTCGGCGCTGACAGCCAACCTCGGCTATCTGATCAGTACAAAAGAACGTATTAAGGAACCGGCCCTCGCAGGGGGAGCGCTCCTCGATGTAGGTGTATATCCGCTCAATTTTGCTCTTATGGCGCTGGGCGCCGATATTGAGCGGATCGTATCGGCGGCGGTTAAGATGGAAACCGGTGTGGATGCACAGAACTGTTTTACCCTCTGTTACAGGGACGGAAAGATGGCTATACTGAACAGCTCCGCACTGACCCAGACCGACCGCCGGGGGGTCATCTACGGGGATATGGGTAATATCATTGTAGATAACATCAATAATCCCGACCGGCTGCGGATCATCGGAAACGACGGTCAGGAAAAGGGCGCTTACGAACGGCCTTCCCAGATTTCAGGCTATGAGTATGAGGTGGAAGCCGCAGTCCGGGCCATACGGGAAGGAGCTGTGGAATGCGCTGAAATGCCGCACAGCGAAATTCTGCGGGTCATGAAGATTATGGACAGCCTCCGCGCGGAATGGGGCATACGGTATCCTTTTGAGTAATAAATCTACTTCTTCTTGTAATCTACGTCATTATACGGCATAATGACGTAGATTATTACCGGGTGAGGTAGATTCCCTTATGAACATATTTGATTATACTGATATTCCTGAAAAGCTGCTCTCCTCTGACATTGTGGCAATGCTCACCAGTATCCATGAGCATAAGGGCAAGCAGAAATTATATATTGAAGCTCATGCCGATAAATTGACAACGCTGGTGGAAATAGCAAAAGTGCAAAGTATCGGCGCTTCTAACGCCATCGAGGGCATTCATACGACGGATCAGCGTTTGAAAGAATTGGTTCGGGAAAAATCTGCACCCCGTAACAGAAGTGAACAGGAAATCGCAGGATACCGGGAAGTTCTCGCGGTAATTCATGAAGGGTATGATTATATTTTCCCCCGTTCCAACATTATTCTGCAATTACATAAACAACTTTACTCGTTTTCACAAAATGCAATCGGCGGTGTATATAAAAATGCAGATAATTATATCTCTGAAACTGATGCAGAAGGAAAGGAAAGTATTCGGTTTCAGCCTGTTCCCGCGTATCTGACTGCAAATGCGATGGAAACGCTGGCAGACAATTTTATCAAGGCTTTGGAAAAAAACGAACATGATCCCTTGCTGTTGATACCGATGTTCATATTGGATTTTCTTTGCATTCATCCTTTTAGTGATGGGAACGGACGTATGAGCCGTCTTTTGACATTACTTCTATTTTATCGTGCCGGATATATTGTGGGAAAATATATCAGCATCGAAAAACTGATTGAAAAAAGCAAAGACACCTATTACGAGGCGCTTCAGGACAGCAGCATTGGTTGGCATGAAAATCAAAATAACTACGAGCCTTTTATCCGCTATTATCTTGGCATTTTACAAAAAGCCTACAATGAATTTGAAGAACGGGTAGAATATCTTTCTGAAAAGGGATTTACGAAAGCCGACCGCATCAAAGCGGTTATCGACCGCAAAATCGGCAGAATTTCAAAAAAGGAAATTATGGAAATATGTCCTGATATCAGCAAAGTCACC
>JAISVD010000112.1 GCA_031271875.1 Spirochaetaceae bacterium
CTCCTAAGCAACAGGTCGGACGTTCGAATCGTCTACGGGTCAAAGTAACTCATTGTAAAGAACTAAAACTGGCTGACCGGTGCGGAAAACTTTTATGCATTTTCCGGGTTTTGTACTGTAGTACTTTCGTCTCTGGTACAGCTCAATCACTGTACTAAAGGCGTCATAACTTCGGCTTCTTCATTCCGGCGGGTCTTCATGCAAAGGATATGCACGGTAACCGCCGTCCCGATAACGGCGAACAGAATCACAGCCCAGCGTTTCTTCATAAAAAAAGCCGAGAGTGCCAACAATCCCCAGAGCGTAACAATTCCCTGTACTTTCACTGAAACGGGAACACCCTTACGGCTTTTATAGTTCTCGATATATGGCCCGAAGAAACGGTTCCTCTGAAGCAAACGGTAAAGCCGGGGAGAACTGAAGGAGAAACAGATTCCCGCAAGGAGCACAAAAGGCGTTGTAGGCAGTAAAGGCAGAAACGCTCCGAGCCCCCCGAGGACAAGGGATATCCAGCCGGCGGCAAGGAGCGCTATTTTTTTCATGGAACGTACCCTGCTTTCGTGGCTGCAATGAGATCGACATGGCTCAGCCTTGAAAGTTCCTTTGCCTTCGCTTCATCAAGTCCCATAGACTTGCATATCTGTGATCCGTAATCAGGATCGGCAAGAAAACAGTGCGCGGCGATATTTGACATTATCCGTCACTCCATTCATATTTCTCACGGTATTGTCCGCAAGCACCTGCTTCTGATCCTCCCGCATAAGCCTGTAGAGGTCTCCAGCCTGACGGAAACAGTCATCGGTTTTATCATCCTTGGGTTCGTAACGTTTTTCCAGAAACCAAGGATCCTGAAGCATCATCGGCCCCCGGGAACCGGCGGTAAGAGAGTTGGTGTTATCCCCCACCGGCGCGCCATTAATAGAAGTCAATTTTTTACTGTCCATAATGAATCCTCTTTCCCTTTGTTATACGAAATATTTATACAAAAAAATTATAATTCACGAATCCAGAAAAATCAAATTATACATAACATGACGAAATCAGCGGTTTTCACCGGGCCGCCGCCGATTCCCCGGTATCACTCCGCTCCGTCCTCAGAAGTTTTCGCATGGTAAAGAACAGCGCAATCGCAAGGGGAAGGCAGGAACCGATCCACGCGAGAGGTCCGGCAAGGCACACCCCGGTAAAACCGAGCCAGCCGGTCAGAACAAGGGCCGCAAATACCCGCATTACCAGCTCCATCACTCCGGCAATTGAAGGGACAAGACTGTTTCCCAGCCCCTGCAGGGAGAACCGGAAAACAAACAGCAGCGCAAGTATAAAATAACAGCACCCGTTGATAATCAGACAGGTATGAGCCAACGATACTGCTTCGGGACTTGCTCCCACAAAAAGCGAAGCAGGGTACTGTCCGGCAAACACATATATGATCCCAATCAAAATACTGAATGAAACAGAGAGCAGGGAACAACGGATTATGCCCGTCCTGATCCGCCGGTACTTACCGGCGCCGTAATTCTGAGCAACATAGGTCGCCATGGTGACACCAAATGACGCCAGCGGCATTGTGGCGAAGGTATCTATCTTCATAGCCGTCGTAAAAGCGGCAACAGCGATGGTTCCCAGTCCATTGAGCGCGGACTGAAGAATCAGCGTACCGATGGCGATTATAGACATCTGGAACGCCATGGGCAGAGCTATCTTTATATGCTCAACCACATCATACAGGGATATCTTCCAATCCTGCCGTGTAACCCGCAACACGGGAATCCGCTTCATGATAATGGGAATACAGAGCGCCCCTGAAGCAAACTGAGCGATAATCGTTGCAATCGCAGCGCCTTCCACTCCCATGCCAAAAACCAGAATAAACGCATAATCGAGGATAATATTTATGATACATGCAATTACCAGAAAAACGAGCGGTGTCCGGCTGTCGCCGACAGCCCGTATGATATTTGACAGCAGATTAAACACTATGGTAATCCCGATGCCGCCGAAAATAATGACAATATACAGCCATGCGTCATCCAGTATCTCCGGAGGCGTTCTCATCAGGACAAGCATGGGACGCGCGGTAACGACCGCTATAAGCGTCAGGATTACAGCCACTGCAAGGCTCAACACAGCGCTCACAGCAAAACTTCTGCGTACACCGTTCACGTCATTCGCTCCGAACCGCTGTGCGGTCACAATAGCTACGCCGCTGGTAAACCCCATGACAAATCCGAGAATAAGGAAGCTGAAACTGCCGGTCGATCCGACCGCCGCAAGTGCGTGAACGCCAATCGTTCGCCCCACAATAAAGGTATCAGCCATATTATAAAATTGCTGAAAAAGGTTTCCTATAAGGAGAGGAATTGTAAACGACACAATCAGCCGTATAGGACTCCCCTCTGTCATGCTCCTGGTCATAGGTCACATTCCTTCAAAGGGTCTTACCCCTTATAAGATACTGAAAATATCAAATTAATTCATTTGCGTCTACTACTGCTGTCTGTATTTTATTGAAATTATTATACATTGAGGAAATTCTCTGCAGGTTCATGACATATATTAATTAATAAAAACAGGCTGTGTATTCCACAACTCTCCGGAGGAGACCCCACAGCCTGTTTTTCAGGATATTACAGTTTCAGCATAGAAAGCCGTTCTACTGCCTTCAGCATATCCTCCCGGTGGCCGAAGGAGCTGAATCGTATAAAACTCTCTCCCGCCGGACCGAATCCTGAACCGGGGGTGGTAACAATATGACATTTGTCGAGAATCAGATCAAACACCTGCCAGCTTTTGAATCCGGGAAAGGAAACCCATACATACGGAGCATTATTACCGCCGTATATTTTCAGGTTAAGCGAAGCGAAATTGCTTCCCGAAAGGACATTGCGGATAAGCTTCGCGTTTTCAAGATAATAATCCGTCAGCTGCCGCATCTCCTTGAGCCCCTCAGGATCAAGGCATGCAAGTCCTCCATACTGAGCAATATTGGAGGCCCCGTTAAAAACCGTAGTCATTATTCTGTTCCAGTCAGCGATAACCGGCGTTCCATCAGCGTAACGGAGCTCCCTTGAGACAACCGACCAGCCCAGCCTGATTCCGGTAAACCCTGCGGGTTTGGAAAAGGAATTTATCTCGATTGCAGAGCTTTTTGCGCCTTCGATCTCCATTATGGACTTCGGCAGATTCTCATCGCGGATAAACGCCGAATAAGCCGCATCAAAGATAATAATGCAGCCCTTTCTCTTTGCCGTGTCCACCAATAGTTCAAGTTCCTTCTTTGTGGCTACCGCTCCCGTAGGGTTATTGGGAGAACAGAAATAGATAAGACTGTTTTCAGGTATCACCGAAAGGTCCGGAAAAAAATCATTCTCTGCTGTACAGGGCATATACGTAATTCCGGCATATCCGCCAGCTCCGCTGCTTCTCATTGCCCCTGCAGCTCCCGTAATTACAGAACCGTCAACGTACACAGGATATGCGGGGTCCTGCACGGCAACGGAAACTCCGGAACCAAACAACAGCTGTATGCGTCCGATATCGCATTTCGCCCCATCGGAAATAAAAATTTCTTCGGGAGATACCTTTCCGTTATAAAAGACTTCAGATATTTTCTCCCGC
>JAISVD010000184.1 GCA_031271875.1 Spirochaetaceae bacterium
CGATCAAACCGAGATAGTATGCCGCCGTGTTATTTGCCGGTTCGAGTTCAAGTACTTCGGTGAAAGCCGTTGCCGCGTCGCTGTATCTGCTTTGGGAGTAGGAATCCATTCCGCTCCGGAGTATTTCAGAAGGGGTATGAAGTCCCGCCGCATAACGGGCGAAGTCCTCATTGAGCGCCTCCCATGAACTCCATTTGCCGATATATGAGGTGAAGATTTCGATGTTCTGTTTTTCGTCGGCAGAGGTATAGGTGCCGTTTCCCCTGAGCCGCAGTTCTGCCACGCATTCGGGGAGGAGCCGTTTGAGTATCGGATGAGAGGTCGCTTCAAAGTAGCTTATCAGGAGCCACGCCTGAGGGTACAGCGCAGACGCGGGATAATCGTTTTTTAAGGCATTCATAATCTGCTGCGGGGACAGAGCTGTTTCTTTTGAGGCGAGTAATTTCTTTGCCTGGGATAGCCAGGGGTTGATTTTGCTTGCCGGTGAGAATCCGTGCTCCTTTGACCAGGAGAAGTTTTCAGCGTAGAGCGAGAAGCCTCCCAACAGCCATGCCGGAGGTTCTTTTACGTAGCTGTACAGATACTGGACAAAAAGATGACGGGCTATATCGGCCTGGGGGGTTCCGGTTATGAAAATGACCTCGGATTTTTCTGGACGGTTGTATTTGAGGAATGTGGAACCTCCCTGTTCCGGGGTTTTTCCTGTTTTTTCTATAAGATAGGCGGTGAACTCCTGTATGGTGTCACAGATGCGTACTATGTAGAGAAATCCCGGCCCCTGATCATTAAAATGAAAGATGCTGTTGAAGGCATCATAATAACTGTTGAGCATGGTAACCGTGTCAACAGGATCGGCGGTGCTGTTGCCGTAGTACAGTACATATTTTCCCGAAATCGTCTGTTTCCCCGCTCCCTGTGCGGACAGCGCCGCGCCGGAGGTTATGAAAAAAATACCTGCTACGAAAACAGCCGCGGAAATAATTTTTTTCCCCTGCATTATACACTCCTTGATATTTATCCGTCCATCGGAAGCTGAAAGGGCAAAGGCATTGCAGCATTGCTCCTTATATTTTCGTCCGTTTCCCAAAGTATTTTTACGGTATTATCCGTCTATTTTACTGGTCTGGGTAATTTTATCAATAATAATACTAACCTCTTCTATCAGGATTCCGGTGTACCGTTCAATGTTTTCAATTATATACTGCTGCATGTTGTATATCTTTCCGGTCAGCTGGGTGCCGAAGGGAACATCGATTACTATGATAAGACGGTATCCCCTGTCGTTGGTTTTTATCGTCAGCTTCTTTATATGTATCTTGTTGTCAAATTCTGAGACACAATGGATGACCATCTGGGAGAGCGCGGCTTCGGATATGCTGATGCGGCCTTTTTTTGAAAATTCCGGGCGGACCACTGATTTTTCATATATCTTCGAGTTCTTGTTTCCGATGGGGTTTTTGTCCTTTTTTCTGAAAACCCGGACGACATTATAGAATATTTTAGGGTAACTGCGTTTGATTTCGATGGCGGGTACGGGAATGACATGTTTTCCTTCGATGTGGCGTGAGCGGATGGCTTTCTCTATCTCCTCCTGAGACGCGATATCTTCTATTTTGATGATTTTATAGGGCTGCGGAAGCTGGAGTCTCGCGGCGATCTTCTGTACCATCTTCTCCGACGTTCCGAGGATGAGTATTTTCTTGCATCCCGTTGATTGAAGGGCCTTTGCCACTTCATCCCTGTGTACCTTGTCGTCAAAGACCGCTACCCGGACGGCGGCAAGAAATGTCTGCTCCCTCTTTGCCGAATGACCTGCGAGGATTTTGTCGTCCTTTATGAGGAGCCCGTCGTCTATGATGATATCTATATCATATTTCTGGGCAAGCAGCTTCGCGCGGAAACTTTTTCCCGTGCCGCTTCCTCCGACAAGGGCAAAAACCTTTACGCCCTTGAAAAACCAGTATAAATCATGAATACTCTTCATTCTGTGTCTATTATATGGTCTATTCCCCTATTCTATCAAGCGTATCTTTTGGAAAGTTGTTTTTCAGAAAGGATAAAAAAAGCGGCGGCAGCGGCGCTTCCAACACTTCCGGCAGACCTGCGGGATTGTCAGGGGGGATTTCGAGTCTTCCGGCGTGAAGAAAAAAACGCTCCCCGGCTCCGGCTGTGCTTCCGTTTTTGTAACCAGAATGGTAAGCTCTGTCCCCAAGGAGCGGGAATCCCCGGGCAGCGCTCTGGAGCCTGATCTGGTGGGTACGGCCCGTCAGTATGCGATATCGGACAAGAGTTATCGGCGTTCCCTCCGCAGTAGCGCCGTGGAGGAGGGGAGACGCTTCGGTAACAGCGGTCTTTCCGCCGCCGATGGCCGCTGTGACGAATCCCGGTCCGTTTTTTTCAGTTTTGTATGTGTTGTCTTCCCAGAGCTCTGTCCCTCTCAGGCATCCCTCGGCAATGCCAAGATAGTATTTTGCCAGCAGGTGCTCCGCCAGGGCGGCGGAAAACCAGCGGGCCCCTGAAAGGCTGGCGGAGAAAACGAGTATGCCGCTTGTACCCCGGTCGAGCCGGTGGAGCGGTCCGGGAGTGAACGAGAGAGAACCATCAGGGGGCGGAAAACGGGCGAGAACCATGTCGGTCACGGAAAAACCGCCGCGGTACGAAGTTCCGCAACGGCACGAAGTTCCGCCGCGGCATGAAGTTCCGAAACGGTACGAAGTTCCGCCTCCGTGCACGGGAATCCCCGCCGGTTTGTTGACCGCGATAATGTGTTCGTTTGCGAAGATGACCTCCGGTTCGGGAAGGTTTTGTATCTGTGCCTTTCCGGGAGTCCGTTCTGCGGGACCCGACGCAACCGCAGGTTCAGCGATCCCCGTATCGATATACACCCTGTCCCCCGGCCGTATTCGGTAGGATTGGGCTGTTTTTTCCCCGTTTATCCGTATGAGTCCCCGCCGCAGATAGCGGTAGAGCGCGGACAGCGGAATGCCGGGAAGGAATTTCCGTATCACCCGGTCAAGCCTGCGGTCAATATCGTTTTCACCTGTTTCATGGATAGTGAATGGCATCTTACGTTGAACTATAGCCTATGCAGTCTTTCTGATAAAGGGCTCAGAACAAAGGTATTATACGTAACAGTTGAGTTCCTCTTTTTTAATCCCTTTACCCTTTGAAAAAGACGTTATCTGATATCCGCCGTTTCCCGTCCCGGAAAATGAAAAAGCCGCTCCTCTTTATACAAAAAATCCTGTTTTACCGTATCCTCCCCCTCCACCGCGGTAACCAATACCCTGTCAGGATTCTCCAGCGAGTGGAGGACAACGCTTACATAGATATCCGCCTCTCCCTCTGTGGTAAACTCAATAGTCAGCGGCAGCGGCGGTTTTTCCTCAAGGGTGAATTCGCCGATATTTCCCGTTCCCCGGACAATAAAGGGATAGTTTGCATCGAATATGGCGTACCCCGCTTCCCGGTAAACGGTAACGTTGATACGCAGCGGTATCAGCTCCGAATTGATCTCCAACGCCACCCGTTTCCTGTCGAGGAAGGAATTCTCCGAGGTTGTAACCGAAAGTCGCCGCTCCCCGCCGGAGATGTCTTCGGCGGGGACGGGAACTTTCATGTGCATATCGGCGGTCATCTCCGTCCGGTTCTCCCCGGCAGCTACTTGAAGGGTTCTTCCTCCGGGGACGGGAATAACAAGAAAGATATTCGCTTCCGTCTGCATATTCACGGAAGTTATCCGCTGTTCCGAAACAGCTATCTGTTGGGGAGACCTTTCGGTGAATTGGGGCAGCATAAACAGAGCCGTAACAAGGGCTGCGGATATTCCGATAAAAAGAACAGGAAAAACCGGGACTCTGACGATCCGTTTTCTGCCGAAACGGCCTGTTTTTACCAGCAGCCTGATTATGAAAAGCTCTATCGGTATCAGTATAAACGAGATGGCGGCATTTTCGGCGAGGGAACCCGCGAAAAGGGACTCCAGCGCGTAGATATTTCCCGCCCGGAGCGCCTCATTCCCGAAAAACAGGAACGGTATGAGCATAGCCGTCCCCACGAGGAGGATGGAAACGAAGCTCCTCACTTTACTGAACAGCAGGGAAAGAATATATTCCGCCACAAAAAGTATAACCAGAGAGAAGTCCATGATAGTGAACACAAGGATATTCATGAGGCAGGTGATATTTACGAGAAATCCGTATATATAGCTGTCCCGGGGAAACCGGAAAAACCGCTGTATCAGCATAACCAACGTAAATATCAGATAGGTAATTGCTCCTTTAAGGGCAAAGGCGAGGTAGGGATACTGCCGCCAGCCGTCGGCGGTTCCGTATCTTACGGAAAAGAACCTGAACGTCAGCTCCTGCCCCAGATAAAGGGAGAGGCAGTTTATCAGAAAGATCACAGGAATAAGATACCACGTTCTTTTGAAGTCGTTCCGGTAATCGTACTGTTTGATACCAAAAATAAAGGAGAACATGAATAATATAAAAAAGGTGATCCCCGTCACCAGAATCATCAGAAGTATCAGAATACGCTCATGGACAAAAAAGTATCGGCTCCCGAGCCTGAAAAAACTGTAATGCCGGTCCCACTCTCTGCTCCTGTCCGGATAGTAGCGCCGCATCTGCTCCTTCAGAAAAGCGCTCGTCTTGACGCCTTCGGGAAGTGATTCCCCGGAGGGGAGCCGCACCTCTATCGCCGGAATATCTCCGGTAAAAAAAGCGTCCAGGATCGGGTTATCCGCCATCCATCCTATTCTGAAGAGGGAGAGAAACGCTGTTTCCATGACCCAGGGGATACCCGCCGAATCAAGGGCGGCAATGGTATCCTGCAGCAGCCAGGGCGGGGAGAGTCTGTTACGGGAGCCTGTCCGTATGAACGCCGCCTCCCCTTTGAGCGGCCGCTCCCCGTTCGCCGGTAAAACCCGGATTACTGCGGCGGGAACGGTCGAGTCAACCGATTCGATAAAGGTCACGATCCCCTCCGATACCTGAGAGGTGACGCTCTCCACAGTAAATACAATCTCGACCCGGTATTCCGGCGGTTCTGCCCGGAGATACTCCCCAAACTCTATAAACGCACGGAGCAGCTCCTCATCGTCCAGTGCATTCTGCCCCGTCTCGAAATAGAGCGCCTCCGGGGCGGTCTCCGGCCCGAAGGACAATATGATATTATATGGAAAAAGAAGTGATAATGTACCTGACAGTACTTCCCTTTTTGGAGAAAATCCATTATTCTGTAACATAACATAAAGTTCATGTGAAGAGAGGGCTGACAGACAAGGTTCTGTCAGGAAAAGCGCTAATAAAGAGAGTAATCGGATCGCGGTGCGTTTATACATACTATAAAAGAGCATAGGTGTATATATTTATTGCGTCAAGATGTTTTCAAATAGGAATATATACGATATACTATTAGTACAGTATATCAAATTTTGGAGGGAGAATGGCTTCAACCGGAAAAAAGCTTGTGATGAGTTTGCCTCTCAAGCTCATTCTTACCCAGGATGGCGCATCTTATTTTATACGACAGAACAAAAAACTGCTGAAGTTCAGATTGGCCGATAATGTTGAAGAATATGGAGTTTCTCTGGATAAATTTTCTCCCGGTTCCATTCAGCGGATGATTCTGATAGATTATATCTCCAAAATAGAGATATCCATGCCTGAATTCGTCTCATCCCGTCAGGAGATAATGGATATGTCCAAGCTGACGGTCTTTTCGATGCTCTACAGGCAGTTTGACAGGCAGGTTTTCAAGGATATTATCAGCACTGAGGTAGTCCGCAAACATAACCGCATCAATCCGTCGGAGCTCCTGGACGAACGCACCAAGATGAGCGATGCCACGCTTCGGTCCGCCCTGATGCACAAGGAATCCCTGATCGCCGAGGCGCAGAAGCAGATACTTAAACCGGTTTACGATCGGATAGCCGGGAACGATTCCCTTCAGCCCGAGGAGAAGAACGTGATGCTTCTGATGGCTGAAAAATTCATAATAAACCTGAGGCCCTTCAGTTGGTTCATCATACTCAAGTTTTTCCGATCCGACGGCGCGGAGGAGATGCTGACCTTGATCCGCAGCTCTCTGATGGAATTCATGGAAAAGAGCAAGGTCGCCGAGTATATTGCCCTCATGGTTATGGAGCTGGCTATCAATTCCGAAAATACCAACCTCCGCAAGGAAGCGAGGAAGATGTTCAAGGGTGTGATGGATGAAAGTTCCGTTATATATGATCCCGAAATCAGGCAGAAGGTTATTGCCGAGCTTCGGCGCAAGAATGAACTGGTTTTTATATCCTGGAAATTCGGCGGGGGAAGTACTTCCATCGGTGCTCAGGGACGGCTGCAAATCACACTGTACAATAAAAGCGATGAGTTCCTTGAAGTAAAGGAGAGTATCGAGGGGAAAAAAGCCGCGAACCTCAAGAAAAAGGGGCTTATCGATTTTTACCGGGAGATGCCCGAAGGCGAGGAGGGTACCGATCTGGGG
>JAISVD010000208.1 GCA_031271875.1 Spirochaetaceae bacterium
TGGAAAAAAATGTGCTCATGTTTCTGGTGTTCCTCATCTTTGTAGTGGTGGGGGTCAATATCTTCAACAGCATGAGGCGTCAGGTGTATGAACGGCGGGAAGAGATAAGCGTTCTCTCCGCGCTGGGGGGGAAAGAACACTCAATTCAGCTTATCTTTATCATGAGCGGTTTTATCATCGGATTCAGCGGCAGCATAACCGGGCTCCTGCTGGGACTGCTCATCAGCGTACAGATAAATGGGCTTTTTTCCCTGATCGAGATTGGGATAAATGGAATACTTTCCTTTATTTCCCTGCTTATATCGGGGAAAAGCGATACCGGTTTTTCGCTTTTCAGTCCCGTGTATTTCTATCTTACCGAGGTCCCCTCCCGGGTGATCCTGTCGGAAGTTGTGTGGATATGTCTTTTCGGTATGGTATCTTCAGTTGCAGCGGCGTGGGCCGCGAGCCGAAGGGTGCTCGGATTGTCTCCTGCGGAGGTTTTGAGGGATGAGTGACAGTTGTATTCTTGATGTACGGGGGGTCGAAAAAAGTTATGTGTCCGTAAGTGAAACCCTGACCATCCTTAAAGGCCTCGATCTGCAGGTTGCGGAGGGCAGACGGGTCATTATTGTCGGCGAAAGCGGCAGCGGCAAAAGCACCCTGCTGAACATTATCGGAGGGCTTGATACGGTTACGGCGGGTACTGTGCGTGCCGGCGCCCCCGATACCGGAGAGTTTCAGGTGACCCGGCTGGATGAGGAGGGGCTTACCCGCTACCGCTCCCGTTTTCTGGGACTGATATTCCAGTTCCACTATTTATTGAAAGATTTTACGGCCCTGGAAAACGTATATCTCCCTGCGTACATGGTCGGGGTTTCCAGAAAAGAAGCCCGGTCAAGGGCGGAGCAGCTTCTCAGCGATGTAGGGTTGGGAAAGCGCCTCCACCACTACCCCTCCCAGCTCTCAGGGGGGGAGCGGCAGCGGACCGCTGTCGCCCGGGCGCTTATAAACGATCCCCGGCTCATACTGGCGGACGAACCAACGGGAAACCTCGACCCCGGAAACGCCTCGATTATCGGGGAGCTGCTTTTTTCCGTGGCCGAGCGGTACAGGAAGACGCTGCTGCTGGTTACCCACGACAGGGAGCTCTCCTCCCGCGGCGATATCCGCTATCATCTTGAAGAGGGAAGGCTGGCCGCTCTATGAAACTGAAAGCCGCCCTCATGCTCGCCTCAAGCTTTCTCAAGGCCGGAGGCGGCAGGTTTACGACCGATCACGCCATCAGGGCCGGAAACGGAGGCGGGGCCGCCTACTTCAGGCGTCCTTCACCCTCAAACGCCCGGAAAAGCCTGGTTTCGGCGGTGTTCGGAATAGGACTGAGCCTGATCCCCCTGGTGGTGGTACTTGTAGTGTCTGAGGGGATGATCCAGGGAATATCCTCGCGGCTGATCGAACTTTCAAGCTATCACATACAGGCGATAGATTTTTCCGGTTCCGGGGCCTCCGGGAGAACCGGCAACGGGTTCAGCCTTGATGAGTTGTATGCATTCGCCGCCGAGATCGATACCCTTCCCGGGGTTGAACAGACCTGGATCGAGCGGCAGGGTCTCGCTCTGGCGGCGGGAAAACTGGGGCGCAGCGGGGCCACTGTGCGGGCTGTCGATCCGGAGCTGTTTGAGAAAAATGAAGCCCTGATCGGGCTCTTTGAGGTGTCCGACGGAGCTCTGTCCCTTCCGGAGCCCAATACCGCCCTGATCGGTAAAAAGCTCGCCGAAACCATCGGTGTCGGGGTGGGCGAAACTATCAGGCTTATCACCGCCCGGGAGCGGAACGGAAACATGACGCCCAATGTCTCAAGCTTTACCGTTTCCGGAATCATCTCCTCCGGATACCAGGAGCTGGATGCCCTGTGGGTATACATTCCTCTGGACAGGGGCTTTTCAATACTCGCCCCGGCATCATCCCGTACCTTCATCGGAATACGGACCGATGATCCCTTCGGTCCCATCACCATGCTCAAGCCTGACATCCACGCAAAACTGCCCTCGTCATTTGCCGTGTATACCTGGTTCGAGCTGAACCGGGGACAGTATAAATCCTTCGAGACCACGAAGATACTGCTGCTGTTCATCATGTTCCTCATTGTACTCGTCGCTTCCGTGAACATCTCCTCCGCTCTGGTGATGCTTGTAATGGAACGCCGCAAGGAGATAGCTATCCTCAAAAGCATAGGCGCGCCGCCTTCGGGAATAACATTCGTGTTTCTTCTCGCCGGTTTCTTTACCGGACTGGGGGGAGTGCTCTGCGGGATACCACTCGGCATATTGTGTGCCCTCAATGTCAATAGCATACTGTATTATTTTGAAAAAATGATTAACTTTTTTTCCTATTTTCTGTATACTTTAAATAATACAGGCGGTCAGTTTATACCGGTCAGGCTCCTTGATCCTGCGTACTACCTTGAAACGATTCCGGTTGAACTGCCTCTCCTTGAGCTGTTTTGTATCTGTGCCGGTACGCTGGTTCTGTCGGTGGTGGTATCCATCATGCCGTCGATCCGTGCGGGCAGGGAAAAACCGCTTAATGCTCTGAGGAAATACTGATTTATGCATAACATAAATCAGTGTTCCCTCAAGAAAATATTGAGGAACCGATGAAGTGCGATGTATGTGGTATACGCGATGCCGTGCTGTTCATTCAGCAGGTATCCGAGTCATCCTCTGTTGAGATCCATCTCTGCACGGTGTGTGCCAGAGAGCGGGGTATCTCAACCGGTGATGATAAAAACCAGAAAATAGAAGTTTCCCTGGGGGGCATTCTTTCAGGGCTGTTTAACGGGAAGGAACCCTCCGACGACCAGAAACGCAGTTGTCCCAGCTGTGGACAGACGCTGCAGGATATACGGAAAAAACTGACCGCAGGATGTCCTGAATGTTACACCGTTTTCCGGGCTGAAATCCTGGGGCTGCTCCGGAGCAGCGGGGCCGAACCGTCATATACCGGTTCGCTGCCCAGAAAACTCGCTCATTTTCAGTCCCGACTGACCGACAGGATGGCCCTGCAGAACAGACTTCAGATGGCGATTTCTGCGGAGAATTACGAGATGGCCGCGCTCTACCGCGACCGGCTGCGTATCCTTGATGAAGGCGGGAGCGGCAATGGCGGCTGATACTGTTTCTTCCGGCGGGACCGATGCCTGGTATGCCAGATCCGGTGTGGAAAACGATGTGGTTCTCTCCTGCCGGGTCAGGCTGGCAAGAAATCTCGTCAACTTTGCCTTTCCCGGGCGGATGAGGGGTGACGACCCCGAACGGGTCCGCTCCCTGGTGTTCGATTCCTTCAGGCAGATGGAGTTTCCCGACCGGTATCAGACCGTGTGCGTCGGCGACCTTGATCCCCTGGGGGTGCGGATCCTTTCCGAACGGGGGGTTATTTCGGCGTCTCTTTTGTCTGAACCCTGGTCCGGGGTGATCCTGCGGAGCGACGGTGTTCTCTCCTGTACGGTCAACGACGGGGATCATGTACGGATTTCATCCTTTGTACCGGGATTAAACCTGTTTGAAGCCTGGGATATCTGCCGGGAAACCGACCTTGCCATGCAGGAGCGGCTCCAGTTCGCGGCGGCCCGGGAATTCGGGTTTCTCACCGCTTCCTTCCGCGACCTGGGCAGCGGAATGCGCGTTTCGGCGCTGCTCCACCTGCCCGCTGTTTCCGCTGCGGGGATGCGGGAGCGGGTGTTTCGGGACTTTCTGGGACAGGGATATGCCATCGCCGGATATTACGGCGTGGGGGTTGGAGACGGTACTTTTCCGGGGGAGTCCCTGGGAGCGTTTTACCAGCTGAGCAATGAAAACGCCTCCTCCGGTGACGAAGAGGAGCAGCTGGACTTTATCCGCGAAGGCGCGGCCCGGCTCCTTCGGCTTGAACGCAACGCC
>JAISVD010000275.1 GCA_031271875.1 Spirochaetaceae bacterium
CCGGGATCGGTATTCCTTTGTTTTTCCGGAGCCTGAAGAACCGGCAGGGGAACAAAGTTTGTAAAAAGCTCCTGAATTCTGCTGTAAATGATACCAAAAACCGCATCGGGCGGAACGGATGGAATAAATTTCAGCTCGTAAACCACCTCATGGACCGGACAGAACAGCTCCGGATTGAAAGAATCCTGCATGAGTTTACTATATCTGAATTACCGCAATCCCGCAAGCTATGTATTATAAGGAAAAGGAAGGAAAGTCGAAGCCGGAGACGGCTTGAGTGGGCGGCTCGAGAAGCGGTTTGAACGGGGACAGAGCTATAACAAGAATAATACAGTGGATAAACGCTGTATTTTCGATGCGGATAAACAGAATACTCAAAAGTAAGGGACATGTATGGGGATGCGGAATTAATTCCGCCGAGGTTTTTCAGCAGAGTTGTGGAGGGTCTTATAGGATATATGCGAGTGAATAAATACATAGATGAGAATGCGATAAAAGCAGGATTAGTGAAACAGGCTGAGGCGTGGGAATACTGTGGGACGTATTATCTGGTACAGGAATGTCTGCGGAACTGAATATATGGCAGTCAAGTAAATTACATCTATGGGCAAAATTGCAAAACTTTCTGAGTTTTGCAATTTCCTCAAGTGAATACGGATTCCCGCAGGAATCCGGTTCCCCGGAGGAGGACCGAAACAGGCCGCCTATTTATTGAGAAATTTCACGGCAGTGCCGCAGGCGATAATCTCCGCCGCTCCCTGCATAACCGCTGAGGAAGCGTACCGGATATTCACAACGCCGTCGGCACCCAGTTTTTCGGCTTCCTCGACCATCCGCTTTGTGGCAATCGCCCGGGCCTCATCCATCATTTCCGTATAGGCTCTCAGTTCCCCTCCTACAAGGGTCTTGAGTCCGCTCAAAATATCATTACCGAGATGCTTTGACTGGACGGTACTGCCCTTTACAAGGCCAAGGGTATCCAGTTCCTTTCCTGTAATATAATCAGTATTTACTAATATCATCGGGATCCTCCTCTTTAATTTCCCTGATTCTCAAAAAACAGACATATATCATAAAACCGATAAAAAAAGCGGCGCATATCCCGGAGATAATGCTGATTACCGGAGATTTGATCATGAAAAAAAGAAACCCGTATCCGGCGATACAGGCAATTATAATGAGGGATATGAAAATGGTGGTTATTACTGCTGATCTTTTCCCGCGGTTCATGGTAACACCATAGCATGAACTGCGGGGAAAAGCAATGAAATGAGGTTTTTTTCAGGGGGTACTGGATTTACAGGAAAAGGGTGGAAAACAGACAGGAATAAACCGGAACGGGAACGAACAGGGACAGAGCTATATTATTGAATGATTGGCAAAATAGATGTATAATAACTCCATGATTAGGATAAAAATAAGCGATTTTGGTCCCCTGCGTAACGGGTATACCGAAAACGATGGATGGCTGGATATCAGAAAAGTGACGGTATTTACCGGAAATCAGGGATCGGGGAAAAGTACTGTTGCTAAATTAATTTCAATTTTTAGATGGATTGAAAAAGCTTTGTTCAGGGGTGATTTTGATAAAAAATGGTTTCAGCAAAAAAACAGATTCAAAAATCGGTTTCTCACGTATCACCGGATTGAAAATTACTTAACAGAAGAAACTCGCATTTCATATCAGGGTGATGCATATTTTATTGAATATAAAAACAACCTTCTTCATATTGAGGAGAGGAAAAATAAGTATGAACTCCCCCAGATTATGTATGTGCCTTCGGAAAGAAATTTTATTTCCTATGTGAAAACCCCAAAGGAGCTGAAATTATCTTCTGAGGCTCTAAAAGAGTTTCTCACTGAATTTGAGAATGCAAAAAGGGCGTTGAAAACCGCTGTCAGGCTGCCGATCAACGAAACTGATCTTGAATATGACAGATTAAATGATACGATCAACCTTAAAAATAAAAACTTTAAAATAAAGCTGTCCGAATCCTCCAGCGGCTTCCAGTCTCTGGTTCCATTATTTCTTGTAATGAATTACCTTTCTTCCCGGATACATGATAAAAAAGAGAATTCCGATTCAATGAGTCTGGAGGAGGTGGAAAGGTTTAAAAAAGGTATTCAGGATATCCTAGATAATGAAAATTTTACGGATGAACAGAGAAGAGCTGCTGTTTCTGTTCTTTCTTCAAAATTTAATAAAACTGCATTTGTTCATATCCTTGAGGAACCGGAGTAGAATCTCTTTCCCGCATCACAGTGGAAGTTATTGCAAAAGATCCTTGAGTCAAATAATACAAGAATCGGAAACAGTATAATTATCACCACACACAGTCCCTATATTATCAATTATCTGACCATTGCTATTCAGGCGGGAGGGCTGAAAAAAAAGCTTGATGAATCAGAGGCTGATAAGGCATTGTACTCACGGTTATATGAAGTAGTCCCCGAACAGTCGCTGATTTCCATGAACGATACTGCTATATATGAACTGAATGAACTTGATGGCAGGATTACAAAACTTACTGCGGAATATGGTGTTCCGACGGATAATAACTTTCTGAATACCATGCTGAAGGAGAGAAATATATTATTTGATACATTACTGGATATTGAAGAAGAGATAAACCCATGAATTTTTTTGACTCCAAATATCAGAGGCCTCTGGATAATTTCATGAGATTCGGTTTATGTGATGATCAGAATGGTACAGCGGCATATATTGATACAGAAAACAGTAATAAATGGATTGCAACAGTTATTAATGAAAAGAATATCCCCCTGATTTTTACCGTGATTGATAAGGGTGTTATTAAAGATTCTGAAGAACCTGACCGCGGGCGGTGTGATTGTATGCTCACTTCGAAGGAACATCTTTTCTTTGTGGAATTAAAAAACAAGAAACCTACTTGGCAGATAGAGACTATTGAACAGCTGGAATCAACAATTAAGTTTTTTATTGCAAACCATGATAGTACAGGTTATCGTCATAAAAAAGCTTTTGGGTGTAATAGAAAACGTCCCCAATTTTATGTTATAGAAAGTGAGATAAAGGCCCGATTTTATGAATTGTACAAATTCCGTATTGATCTACAGGGGGAGATAAAATTTCCGTAAAATGCACTCTTTTTTGCAGAAACCTTCCGCTCTCAACCGGATAGACGGGACACTTTCCCCCAGAATTGACATAATATTCATATTTTTTGTATTATTATGCAGGACTACGAAACCTTCCCTGATTGAAAAAACGGAGGACTTTATATGTCAAGACGTATTTCCCTATTTGATACGACCTTACGCGACGGAGAGCAGGCCCCGGGGTGCAGCATGAACCTTACGGATAAGCTGAAGGTTGCACAACAGTTGGCGCTCCTCGGTGTGGATATAATTGAAGCGGGATTTGCCATCGCGAGTCCCGGTGATTTCCAGTCCGTGCAGGCGATTGCCCGCACCGTAAAAGGCGTGCAGATCGCTTCCCTGGCCAGGGCGCTGAAACGGGATATCGACAGCGCCTGGGAGGCCATAAGGGACGCGGAGCAGCCGAGGATACACACCTTCCTCGCCACGAGTCCTATTCATATAGAATATAAGTTGAAGAAGACTCCCGATGAGGTCTATGAGCAGGCGGTGGAGATGGTGAAATATGCCCGAAACCTCTGCGGCGATGTGGAATTCTCCTGTGAGGACGCATCCCGTTCCGAACTACCCTTCCTCTACCGCATACTTGAAGGAGTGATCGCCGCAGGAGCAACAACCGTGAATATTCCCGACACTGTCGGATACGCGGTTCCGGAGGAATTCGGGGCGCTCATCACGAATATTCGCAATAACGTGCCGAACATCGACAAGGCGGTCATATCGGTACACTGTCACAACGACCTGGGGTTGGCTGTGGCGAATAGCCTTGCAGCGGCAAAGGCCGGCGCCGGACAGATCGAGTGTACCGTAAACGGCCTCGGGGAGCGGGCGGGCAATGCGGCCCTGGAGGAGATAGCCATGAACCTCTATACCCGCAGGGATTACTACGATATGACCACCGGCATCGACACCGCCCAGATATACAACGCCTCCCGCCGGGTCGCAAAGGCCACGGGTGTGCGCTGTCAACCCAACAAGGCGGTGGTCGGGGAAAACGCCTTTGCCCATGAATCGGGGATCCACCAGCACGGAGTTATGGCGAACCGGGCCACCTACGAGATCATGACCCCCGAATCGATAGGACTGCCCCGCAACAGGATGGTTCTGGGCAAACATTCGGGCCGCCACGCCTTTGAGGAACACCTCGCCGCTATGGGACACCGGGTTGACGAGGAGAGACTCAACGCGCTGTTCGCGAAATTCAAGGAGCTTGCGGATAAAAAGAAGACTGTCTCCGACAGGGACATAGAAGCGCTGCTTGCGGGCGTCTCCGATGAACTTCCGGCGGCGTGGAAACTGGACCGTTTTGTCATCAATTCGGGTTCATCGATTACCGCCACCAGCACGGTCAGGCTGATCCACTCAGACGGCAGACTCAAGGAGATGGTCGCCATCGGTGACGGCCCCATCGACGCTTCCCTGAACGCGGTAGACCGGATTATCGATGCCGATCTTATCGGCCGTGCGCCGGAACTTGAGGATTTCGCCCTTTCCACCGTAACCGAAGGAACAGATGCTCAGGGGGAAGCCCGTATCCGCATAGGCTGGAACGGACGCAGCTATAACGGAATCGGCGTTTCCACGGACATAGTGGAGGCGGGCATACAGGCGTATCTCAACGCCATAAACGCAATGGAATATGAATCGGGGACAATACATGAGTAATAAAAACATAACCATACTCGACTCGACCCTCCGTGACGGAGCGCAGGGAGAGGGGATAAGTTTTTCGGTACAGGACAAACTGCACATAGTCGAAGCTCTGGACAATCTGGGAGTCGCCTTTATCGAAGCGGGGAACCCCGGTTCAAATCCCAAAGACCTGGAATTCTTCCAGCAGGCCGAAAAACTCACGCTGAAAACAGCGAAACTCGCGGCTTTCGGGGCCACCCGGCGTAAAGGGATCGCCGCGGCGGAGGATATAAACCTCAGAAGCCTCCTCGCCGCGGGAACCGAAACAGTGGTGATATTCGGCAAGGCCTGGGACTTTCAGGTCACGGAGATACTCCGGGCGGCCCTTGAGGAAAACATCGCCATGATCCGGGACACGGTAGCTTTTCTCCGGGCCGAAGGGCGCACGGTGATATTCGATTCGGAACATTTTTTTGACGGCTGGTTCGCCAACAGGGACTACACCCGGCAGACACTTCAGGCCGCAATTGATGGAGGAGCTTCGGCGCTTGTTCTCTGCGACACAAAGGGGGGAACCATGCCTCTGTCCCTGCTTGAAGCGGTGCGGGAGGTTCGGAAAGAATTCGGAAGCCTTGTGGGTATCCATACCCATGATGACACCGGCCTTGCCGTGGCAAATTCCCTCATGGCCGTTGAGGGGGGAGCCACGCATGTTCAGGGTACTTTTATCGGATTCGGGGAGCGCACCGGAAACGCGAACCTCTCGACGATCATCGCCGACCTTGAGCTCAAGATGGGGTACAGATGCCTTCCCGACGGAAAACTCGCGGAGCTCACCCCGACGGCTCAGCGGATCGCCGAGATCGCGAACCTCAATCTGTTTGAGGGGATGCCCTATGTGGGACGGAACGCCTTTGCCCACAAGGCGGGGATGCATATCGATGCGGTCACGAAAAACGCAGACGCCTATGAGCATGTTCCCCCCGAAAGCGTGGGGAACTCGAGAGTGTTCCTTATGAGTGAGGTCGCGGGACGCTCCATGATTATCGAAAAGATACGGAAATTCAAACCAGAGATAACAAAGGACGATCCTCTTGCGGCGGAGATTGTCGCCCGT
>JAISVD010000017.1 GCA_031271875.1 Spirochaetaceae bacterium
ATATCCACACGGGCAAACTTTTTCTCCGATACGCTGGCGGAAAAAGCGGTTCAGCTTTTCCATCATACGGTTGACGGCGGCGGGGGGCTTGCTGCGGCGGGCGCCGCCGAACTCATGGAGGCACAAACGGGCCTCATGTCCTGTTTCGCCGCCGGGGCGAGTTCCTCAGGAATCGTAACCTCCATAGCACTTGCGATAAACGCCCGTTACAAACTGTCCAGAGCTCTTGTTTCCACGATCCTGCTCCCCTATATGCTGGAAGACTCCGTACGGTCCCGTACCGAACGGCTCGGAACCTTGAGCAGAATTATGGGACTGGCGGGGGAAAGTACCGCGGCGGCGGAAGCAGCGGAGATACTCATAGCGGACATCCGCAACCGTATAGCGGTTACCGGTCTTCCGGCACGGCTCAAGGAACTCGGACTCTCCATCGAGCAGCTCGCGCCTGTCGCGGAGGACGCGGGGGCGCTTGAAACCATGAGCTATCTCCCCCATTCGATGACCTCCGATGATATTTTCAATCTGCTGAAACAGGCATACTGAACAATGATCCATCCGGATAAACTCTCACGAATTCCTCCCGGTCAGCGGCGAAGGAAGCTCGCGCTCTGCTTCGGGGCTCTTGAGCGGGATATCAACGGCGTGGCCGAAGCCGGCTGCGGGTATGATATCGCCTCGATGGAGCGGGATGATTATATAAAGACCCTCATGAGGATTGCTCTGGAAGATCCGGCAATTGATCCCGCAGGTAAGCTGGAGATTGAAAGTGCCCTCGGGGCGGCGCCGTTTTCCGCCATAAAAGCGTGTAACTGCACCCGCCACCAGCTGCTCAGGGCAATCGGGACGTTTCCTGCGGAGTGGGACCTCATAATCGCTCCCCACTCCCAGAGTGCGCAGCCGGGGAGGCGTTTTTTTGAAGGAACCGCAGCCTATGCGGAAGATATCCGCTCCCCATTCAACCTAGGCTCTGTTTTCCGTACCGCCGAGGCGCTGGGACTGGAACGCCTCTATATCTCCCCCTTCTGTTCGCCCCCGGAACATCCGAGGGCAAAACGGTCCGCCATGGGCTGTACCGATACGCTTCCCTGGGAGCGGCTTCCCCTCGATGAACTGCCGGAGGAGATGCCGGTTTTCGCGCTTGAAACCGGCGGAACCCCGATAGATGAGTTTGAGTTCCCTCCAAAGGGTATTGTGATAATCGGTTCCGAAGAGCTCGGCACAAGCCCGGAAGCGCTCAAACGGGCCGAATGGGGGCGGGTTTCGATTCCCATGCCGGGTATGAAGGCATCACTGAATGTGGGCGTCGCCTTCGGGATTCTGGTACAGAGATGGATGTCTTTTCTGGAAAAAGGTCTGCCGTAAAGACGAACCGCATACAGATATTCAGGGAGTGATTTTTATGGCGCAAACACATATAAATATCCGCATGGATGAAGGACTTAAACAGGAGTTTGATCAGGCTTTGTACCGAACTCGGGCTGAATATGACGACCTCATCAGGAGAGTATTTCTATGGCTCACCGATGTTGCCGACGACATCGCACATCAGCTTGATCTGATCCCCTCTGCTTCAAAAGCGGATTGTATCTGGATGAGGAGTTTCTGTATCTGTTCTTCGGATGTGATATTCAGTTTTTTCAGAATTCCCTGCTCAAACTGGTAGTATTCGATCTGCTGCTCCTGATAATGGGTGAGCATGTTTGCGAGATAGACCACCGATACGAGCATCCGGATATCTTCCGGGGAGTTTTCCGGATTGTGATGGAACCTGATGGTCTGGATAATAATATCCGGGAAATTCCATTTTTCGGCGATAAGTGCACCGATTTCAGCGTGGTTGATCCCGGCGGAAAGCCGTTCAAAAAGCTCCTTTGGGATATCTCTTGCTGAGGAAAAAGAGACTATGTGCCCCTCCAGATCCGGGTGGACGTTGCTGAAGATGATTTTGCCCATATCATGGAGCAGACCGCAGACATACGCGTCATCTATAATAGCGTGCATTTTCGGGAAATTTTTGGCCAGATACTGGGCATAAAATGCTGTTTTGTAGCAGTGATTCCATATCCGCCGCTGTTCGGCGGTTGAGCTTCCCAGAGTCTGTATACTGCCCAGTGAATACAGGATGTTTTTGAGTCCCTTGATCCCGACCATCTTTATGGCCTCATGAATACTCCGGCATTTCCGGGAGAGGGAAAAGGCGCTCGAATTGACCAGCCTGAGCAGGTCCGCCGTAAGTGCGGGGTCACTGGCCACATAATGCGCGATTTTCATGAGTTCGGAAGCGGGATCATTGAGGAGTCTGTTGATGGCGAGAATATTTTCGGGGAATTGGGGCAGGTCGGTAATCCGTGATACGATCTCCCTGGAGAGGACATCAAATTCATCCTGGATTTCCGCGTTAAGAGGAAGGCTGACGGTAACGATTGTCTCACCGTCGCTTGTCTCCACATGATAGCTGTTTTCACCGCCGCCGATTTTTCGCAGCATGAGGATCATGATGATGAGGCCCAGACCCGCGCCTTCGGTTTCGTCCTGTTCCGTGAGAAATGTCTCCTCTATGGAAGAGTACTGTTCAGCCCGGACAATCTTGTCGTGTATGCGTTTGTACTCAAAGGGCGTCAGTACAACATTATTGTGGATTTCAAGTTTTATCAGGTTGTTTTTGACCTGGAAAAATATTTTTATATAAAACCCCTGCGTTTTCTGGAGGTTCAGATAGTGATCTATATTCGTAAGGGTTTCCATTTTGAAGTTTTTCATTCCCTCTTCATACTGAACAGGGTCGGCTATATTCAGATTCTTCTCCTGAAAATAGACCCGTTTGGTATTGGCTTTCTTCGCGTTTATGGCAAGTTCACGGAGGCAATATGAGAGGTAATCATACAGTTCTTCATGGTGCAGTTCCCGGAGAAAAGCGGAGAGTATATCATTTATATACTTCTCCATCTCCCGGGGGAGGGTATATGTTGTAATTGAGAGGGGTATACCGGTCTGCGCCGCCCGCTGTATTTTTGTTACATCTACAATCAATTCTGTCTGATTGGCCATGT
>JAISVD010000062.1 GCA_031271875.1 Spirochaetaceae bacterium
CCATGATAGCGTCCTCGTCGCAGACCTCAGCGTCGTATTCAATTACGCCCTTGCGCTTGAACATATATGAGACGGAACCGGTAGCGCCGAGGTTTCCGCCGTTTTTGGAGAACAGGTTGCGCACGTTCGCAGCGGCGCGGTTTTTATTGTCCGTCAGAACTTCAACCAGCACCGCGACACCACCGGGCCCATAGCCTTCGTAGATCAGTTCTTCATAGATCGCGGCGCCAAGCTCACCGGTTCCCTTCTTTATTGCCCGCTCGATATTGTCCTTGGGCATATTGGCGGCCCGTGCCTTGAGGATCGCGGTACGCAGCCGGGGATTGGAATCGGGATTACCGCCGCCCATACGCGCGGAAATTGAAATTTCCTTGATAAATTTGGTAAACAGCTGCCCCCGTTTTGCGTCGGCGGCGCCTTTGGCGTGCTTTATCGTCGCCCATTTACTATGGCCAGACATCGGAACTCCTTTATCAAAAACAGTTTTACGGAATACAATCTACACATACACTGCACGATATCATCATCCGCATATATTTGAATAAGTAAACCTGTTTCAAAACCTAAAAAGATTCTGAAAACAGCTCCTGAATCCAAGGTTGTTTATAAAAAATATACGTGTAACAATAACATATCAGAGAAAACAATGTCAATCCTTGACATTTTACCGTAAAGTTTTCATAAAAAATTTACCGGAGAAAATCCGAAACAAAATCCCCGCAGACAGCGTTGAGCGCAGAGGGAAACAATTCCAGGAGCTCCCGGGTATCGTAAAGCCCGCCCTTGACCGGCATGGTTTCATCAGTTTTCGCGGTATAAGTCCTGTTCGCGATACGCTTTCCTTCAGAATCCGTAAGATTCACCTCCATGGTGACAAAACCGTACATGGAGCCGGTTTTTGCAATCCCTGCGCTTATATCGGTATAGAAACTGAAATGAACGAAAGCGGCGCTTTTCATCCCCGTTTCCGAAGCGAGAGCCCGTATAAGATCTTTATCCGAATGCATGAAGTATTTATAGTTTTCAGGATATACAATTGAAGACCAATTACGCACTCTGCTTATCTCTCCGGCACTATACGGCCCGGAAGCAAGCATTGCTTCCCCGTCCACAAAGGAAACATTCCGGTTTTTGAGGGATTCAAAAAGAACCTGTTCCGAGGCGGACACAAGGAACTCCGCCTGTGAACGGGGATCATCTACTTCCCCGTCGTCTTTATCAAAAAGAGCATCGAACAGACCGGCGCCGGTATCTTCCTCGTCACCGTACCACAGGATCCGATCATCTGCGGTAACGGCGACAATACCAACCGGCAAAAGGGTTTCAGCGTTTTTGAACCCCTTTGGGGATGAGACACAACTTACAAGGAATATTAAAAAAAGGGAACCCAGAACCGGAAATACGGCTTTTCCTTTCATATTCATAAAACCTCCGGAATCTGGTATCCCTGATGCCCTTACAGGTTCAGGATATTCCATGATATCCTATCACCGCACTCTTTGCAATCCGTATTCGCCAAACTCTGCGAAGCCGATCCTGCAAAAGCAATCCCCTCAGATGAGCGCCTTGCAGAGCTCTGTCCCTCATGTGGTATGTCTATTCAGTTCCGCAGACGCTCCTGTACCAGATAATACATCCCGCAATATTCCCACTCCTCCGCCTGGTTCACGACCTGTGCCTTTACCGCATTTTCATCTATGTATTTACTCACCCGGAGATACCCTATGAGACCTTCTACTACTTTGCTGAAAAACCTCTTTCCCCATACATGCCCTGTGCTTCCTACCAGTTTATTTATCCTCATCGCGAATACTGCGTTTATCCACTGCATTATCCTCGAAAGACTTTCTCCATTTATCGGCTTAATCAGTAAGTGATAGTGATTTGACATAATCGTGAAATTTCTGATGATAAAATGATATCTCTTCTGGGCCTCCTTGAGTATCTTCAAGAAAAGGGTTTTTGCTGGTTTCGACAACAGAAATCCATCATTCCGGTTGATGTGGGTTGTTACATGATAATATGCATCAGTGACTAACTGTCTTGGTTTTCTCATATATAGTAATATCAGCATTGAGTGAGTGTTTTCAGTTATTTTCATACGAAATTTGACAAACAATTGTACAATTTAAAGCTCTGTCCCTGTTCAACTCAACTCCTCTCCGCTTTCCGGAAAAATCGAAGGACAGACCTTCCTTTGCGGACAGCTCCATACCCCGCTGTTCCCCTGTATAACAGCCGCCGGAACCTTGTTAAACCCACTGTTTTTGTGTTATTCTAAGAGATATGGCATACATTAAGACCATTTTCGATAAAAACTTTCTTGAATACGCGAGCTATGTTATCCGCGATCGGGCGATCCCCGATCTTGAGGACGGCCTCAAACCGGTACAGCGGCGGATACTCCACCAGCTTTTTGAGATGGACGATGGGAAATTCCACAAGGTCTCCACTGTGGTGGGACAAACCATGAAATATCACCCCCATGGGGACGCCTCCATCGGTTCCGCCCTGGTGGTACTGGCGAACAAGGAAATATTCATCGAGAAGCAGGGAAATTTCGGCAACATCTTTACCGGCGACGGGGCCTCCGCCACCAGGTATATCGAATGCCGAATCAAACCTCTGGCAAAAAAACTCCTCCACAATCCGGCAATAACCAATTATGTCCCCTCCTATGACGGACGGAACAGAGAACCGGTAGTGTTCCGGGCAAAACTGCCTATCGCCCTCATTATCGGCGCGGAGGGGATCGCCGTCGGCATGTCCACAAAGATATTGAGCCACAACATCCGGGAGGTCATCGAGGCTGAAAAAGCCTGCCTCCAGGGACAGAGCTTCAAACTCTATCCCGACTTTCCCACCGGGGGACTGATGGATGTCTCCGGCTACCAGGACGGGGTGGGCAAAATACTCACCCGGGCGAAACTGGATATGAGCGATCCCAAACGGATATTGATCACCGAACTCCCCTACGGCAGCACCACCGAAAGCCTTATTCAGTCCGTTGAAAACGCCGCCCGCAGCGGCAGGGTCAAGATAGCGTCGATCACGGACTATACCACCGAAAAGGTCGAGATCGAGATAAAGCTCCAGCGGGGGGTCTATGCCGAAGAAGTGGTGGACGCGCTTTACGCCTTTACCGAGTGCGAGCAGTCGGTTTCCTGCAACCTGCTGGTCATACAGGACAACATGCCCAGGGTCATGACCGTCACCGAAGTCATTCAGTACCACGCAAAGCAGCTGGTAAAAATCCTGAAGGACGAACTTGAGTTCGAGCGGCAGACCCTCACCGACAAGCTCCACATGCGCACACTGGAGCGGATATTCATCGAGGAGCGGATATACAAGAAGATCGAAACCATGAAGACCGCAGAAGGGGTTATCCAGGCGGTACTCAAGGGGTTCGAACCTTTCCGGGCGGAATTGATCCGGGAGGTCTCCGAAGATGATGTGGACAGGCTCCTCAAAATACCTATCAGGCGTATCTCCCTGTACGATATCAACAAGAACCGCCAGGAGGTCGAGGAGATCAACAAACGGCTCAAGGAGATCGCAAGGCTCCTGAAAAACCTGACCGCTTATGCCATCTCCTGTCTCGACTCCTTTCTCAAGGATCTCGATCCGCAGAATCTTGATTCTGCGCTCACCCTCCGGCATACGGAGATAACCACATTCGGGAAGATCGATGTACGGGAGGCGGTCAAGCGGGACATCCCCCTGCGTTACGACGAAAAGAGCGGATACCTGGGTACGGCGGTCTCCGGCGGAGGGGAGCTGTTCAGGGTGACCCCCTACGACCGTATCATCATACTCCGGAAGACCGGCGTGTATACGGTCTTTGATGTTCCCGACAAGCTTTTTGTGGACACCGGCATGTGGTACTGCGGCTTTGCCGAGAAGGAGCAGCTCTCCAGGGTACTGTTTACTATTATCTACCGCGACCCCGAAACGGAATACGCCTATATCAAACGGTGCCGTATCGAGCAGTACATACTGAACCGGGACTATGTTATTGTTCCCGACGGAATGGAGGTGCTCCATGTGGACACCAGGCCGAAATTCAGCTTTACCCTTCATTACAAACCCAAACCCCGGGTCAAAACGGAGAAGGCGGTATTCAAGGCCCAGGATTTTGAGGAGAAGGGGCTTAAAACCCTCGGTGTCCGACTTGAGGCGCGGGAAGTGTTATCTCTGGAGCTGCTTTCTCCGAAAGTGAC
>JAISVD010000065.1 GCA_031271875.1 Spirochaetaceae bacterium
CATAAGATGCCCATGCCTGTCCCTGCCCAGAATCGAGCCGAGATCAAACCGGAAGCCGTCAATGTGCATGTCCATGACCCAGTAGCGCAGGCAGTCGATGATGAAGGTCCGTACCACCGGGTGGTTGCAGTTGAAGGTGTTGCCGCAGCCGGAATAGTTCTTGTAATACCGTTTGTTCTGGTCTTCAAGAATATAGTAGATTTCGTTATCAAAACCGCGGAAGTTTATGGTGACTCCCCGTTCGTTGCCTTCGGCGGTGTGGTTGAACACCACATCGAGGATGACCTCGATGCCGCTGCGGTGCAGCTCCCGAACCATCTCCTTGAATTCCCGCACCGCACCGCCCGGAGTACGGTCGGAGGCGTAGGATGTTTTTGGGGCAAAAAACGCGATGGTGCTGTACCCCCAATAGTTATGCAGCCGCTTGCCGGTGCGGGGATTGGTGTTGGTGTTTTCAAATTCATCGAATTCCTGAAGCGGCAGGAATTCGACGCTGGTCACTCCCAGCTCCCGCAGGTAGGGTATCTTTTCTATTATACCCCGATATGTTCCGGGATGGGCGACCTCCGATGAGGAGTCAATGGTGAATCCCTTGAGGTGCGCTTCATAGAGGACACATTTCCGCAGGGGATAATTGAGGGGATGATCATCCTGCCAGTCAAAATCGTTATCGTCCACCACAACGCATTTGGGAAATGACTCCGCCGAATGGGGTTCCTCAAAAACGAGATCGATAGTCTCCTGCATCGGCCTGGGCACTTCCGCCCTGTTTTCAAATATCGATGAGTCGGTCAGTGATTTTGCGTAGGGGTCCAGGAGGTAGTTGTTTTTATTGAACCGCTGCCCCTTTTCCGGATCAAAGGGGCCGTCCACCCGATAAAGGTAGAGCGCCCCGGGGCTGAGTCCTTCGAGAAACACATGCCAGAGGTCACCGGTACAGTTCCGTTCAGGATCAAAGGTATAGCTGAAACAGGGTTTCGCGTCATCTTCATTTTCAAAAATGTCAAGTATTACCCCTGTTCCGTTTCTTGTAAAAACGCTGAAATTAACACCATTATGGTGCGGGCTCGCCCCCTGAGGTAATGGTTTTCCGGGATGAGGGATTAACGTTTTCATATCAACCTCTCCAGTATAGCATTTTGACATCTCTTATGCTATACTTTATGAAATTATATGAACGCCATATCACAGATTATCCGTGAAAAAATCAGAGAACAGCATGTCCGGTTTGTTTTTCCTTCGGAAACAGCCTCCTCGCTCTGGGCGGCAAAGGCCCCGGATATAACCGGGGAGCGCTCTGTGGCGCTCAACCGCTTTCTCGCCTGGGACAGGTTTAAGGAGAGCGCGGCGGGAACTGCGGCGGCAGGGAAAACGCCGGTTCAGGAGGTGATCCGCAGGCTCTTTGCGGAAAAACTTGCCGCAGTAAACGCCCGTGCGGCGGAGCTGTGCACCGCGGCGGAGACGCACGGCGGTTCTCCTCTCCGTACCGGAGAGGGACAGAGCTCTGCGGAACTACACACCACGGCGGAACTTTGCGCCACCGTGGAGCCAGTCCCTGAAGGGTTTCCGCTGAGGGCGGTCATACCCGGCGAATTCGCCGCTGAAGGGACGCTCTTTGCGGGATGGCTTGCGGGGATACTCCCCTCTCTGGCGCTGCTTGCGAACCTGAGAACAGGTAAAACCGGAGCGGCGTTTCCCGATGCGGAGGTTCTTCCCGACGGGGAAGAGAGGGATTATCTTGCGATAGAGCGGGAGTATTCAGCATTTCTCGAAAAGCACGGACTCTTTGAACCCTCCTGGCAGCAGCGGAGCGCCGATACTGCGGAGTTTGAGTATTACATCTTTTATCCCGAAGCGATGGAAGATTTTACCGAATATGAATCTCTTCTGCGTTCCAACCCATCGATCCATCTTATATATAGAGAAGAACAGGATGAAAAACCGCTGCTGTACCGGTATGGTTCCGCCAGAGAGGAGCTGCGGGGGACAGCGCTTGCCATCAGGGAACTGAATGAACAGCAGGGCATCCCCTATACCGATATGGCCGTAAGTGTTCCGGGACTTGACGCTCTGGAGCCCTATCTGCTGCGGGAATTCTCGCTCTATAACATTCCCGTGCGTTACCGTTCGGGGAAACCCCTGGGGAATTACGCGGCGGGCAGGCTTTTTTCGCTCATAAGCGACTGTGTGAACAGCGGTTTCTCTTTTACCGCGGTCAAGGCGCTGGTACTCAACGAGCATCTTCCCTGGCGGCATCCTGACCTGAACGAGGGGCTTATACGGTTCGGCATCGATAACAACTGCGTTTCCGGTTACCGGGAACATACGACCGCAGGGCTGAAAACCGTCGATGTCTGGGAGGAGGCGTTCCGCACTATCCGCAGTGACGAACGGCTCGCGTCCTATTACCGGAAGCTGAAACGGGAACTGACTTCCCTTGTTTCATCCCGCAGTTTCGCGGAGATACGGAACCGCTATTTCGCGTTCCGGGGACAGAGCTCTGAAGGAAGTTCCGGTGCGGAACGAAGCTCCGCGCCGGGATTTCTCGCGATGGAGCTCTTGTCCCAGGAGGAACAAAGTTCCTCCGAGAGCGATGCTGTTCTGGGGCGCTGCATCGAGGAGCTTTCCGCGCTTATCCGGCTTGAAAAGGAGTATCCCGAACTCGTCCCTGAGTCGCCTTTCAGTTTTTATCTCTCCGTGCTCCGGGAAAAACAGTATGTTCCCCAGCGCCATGAAACCGGGGTCAGCATCTTTCCCTACCGCGTAGCGGCGGCGACTCCCTTTGCCTGCCACTTTGTGATTAACGCCGCGCAGAATACGGCCACAGTACTCTACCAGCCCCTGAAGTTCCTGCGGCAGGACAAACGGGCGGCTCTGGGCATAACCGATACCGATGCCTCGGAGGCGTTTTTCAGGCTGTACCGGATGGAAACCGGCTGTTCCCGGAACTCCGCCGCAGCGCAAAGCTCTGTCCCTCTGTTGAGGATAAGCTGCGCGGACAATACCTTTTCGGGGTGGGCCATACCCCACAGCTTTTTCGCGGGGCAGGCTGAACAAGTCCGCGCCGAACACGTTCGGGCCGAGCAAGCTCTGTCCCCGACAGCGTTCCCGTCGCCGGACGCCTTTTCACAGGAGCGGGAGTGGTGGGCGGCGGGACAGATCTCCGCTCAAGCTCTGTCCCCGGAAGCAGCCGGCTCAGCATTTCCCCCAAAACTCTATCCGGTTCAGAAAAACGGATTCGTCCGCTGGCAGTCCCTGCTGGAACTCGTTCCGGCCCGGAGATTCAACTTGCTCAAGGAAGCCTTTGCACCTGCCATGACAGTATCGCCGCTGCTCCGGGAGCGCATCGCCGAACGGCAGCGGGCCGGAGCTTCGCACCGGGCCGGAACTCCGGAGGAGGGGCTGCTCCGGGTATCCGCGACGGATCTGAACAACTTCTTTTTCTGTTCCGCCTTCTGGTTTTACCGGAAGATACTGGAGGTGGCGGATTTTTCCCTGGAGGCGAAACTCCTTGACGACGCTTCCATGGGGAACCTCTACCATGAAATACTGAGGAAACTGTTTACCCGCATACGGGAGAATCACGGGATATTCGCTGCGGCGCAGATTGAAACATACTGCGCCTGGGCACAGGAGTGTACCGAAGAAGCGGCGCGGGAGTATCCGGCGTTTCAGGGGCCTCTGGCGGAACCGCTCATCTCATCCCAGTCACAGGCGATCTCCCGGCGGCTGTGTTCACTCCTCAGAACCGAGGCGGCCGCCTTTGACGGATACCGGGTGGGTCCGCTGGAGGAATCCTTCGGTTTCCGGCAGGGCGGACTCTGGCTGAACGGCAAACTCGACCGGGTCTCCTTTTCCCCCGATGACGGAGCGGTCATCATCGATTATAAAACCGGCGCGCCCCCGGCGAAGAGCGGCTGTATCGCGTCTGCGGACGCAGCCGGAAGTGGGGAGCTTTCGGATTTCCAGATACCTATGTATATCAGGCTCTACGAAGAGCGTACCGCCGAGAAGACGGCGGAACTGCGTACCGCTGCGGCGGCGCTGTTTATGAGCATCAACCAGAACAAACTCTCCGTGGTGGTGGGAGAAGCCGGGGGCCGGAAAGGGATTTCACGGGAAGAGTACGAACACACCCTCACGGTTTTTGATGAATATACGGAAGATTTCGGCAAAAAGGTGGAGGCCCTCGATTTCTCGCCCCCCTCCATCCGGTTCAGAAACTGCGCCGCCTGTTCCTACAGGAATATATGCAGAACGGTATTCTCCCTCAACACTACGGAGGAAGCCCATGGGATGTGAGGCGATACTCGCGGCGATACTCGCAGAACTGGATGACGAGCAGCGGACAGCCGCGACCGCAACAATAAACGCGGTGGTGACTGCGGGGGCCGGTTCGGGAAAAACGAAGGTTCTGGCCGCGCGCTACGCCTGGCTGGTCATGGAGCAGGGATACCGGGTGGATGAAATACTCACCCTCACCTTTACCAATAAAGCCGTCAGCGAGATGTACAGCCGTATCTACTCCCAGCTCGCGGATCATCAGGATAACAAGCGGGCGCGGGATGCTGTCCGTGATTTCCACAAGGCAAATATCTGTACCATCGACTCCTTCTGCGCCGGTATCGCCCGGACAGCGTCACGGAGATACGGGATCGCCCCGGACTTTACCAGCGATGATGAGGGGGTCCGGGATATCGCCATGGAGATGGCCCTGCCCTTCATTCTGGAACACCGCAGAAACCCCGCGCTCCAGATTCTGATGGCGGACAGAAAGATCGGGGAGGTGGCGGAAAAGCTCTTCGCCCGGACAGTACTGAATTACAGCTCCATAACCTCGCCGCTTGATTTCGGTTCCTTTATGCGTATCCAGGCGGCGGAACTGCTTCGGCGCTGGCGCACGGTGACGGAGGAGGCTGCGGAACTCACCGGACTTATGGCGGCGGAGCTGCCGGGGATCGCGAATACCACCACCCAGACCTATGCCGCGCTGAAAAAAGCCCTTGAAGCAGCGCTTCCGGAGGGGCCGGATATCTCTGTGCTGCTCCGGGCGGGAGGGTTCCCCGCAGAATCCCTGCCCGGAATGGGGACAGAGCTTCGCGCCGCAACGGAGCTTAGCGCCTCGGCGGCGGAGATCAGAAAAGACCTCGCGGAATACCTCAGGGCGCTCCGCGGTATCCAGAGCGTTGTGATACGGAAGCCCCCCAAAGGGATGGAAGGGATAAAGGAATATCTGAAACGGCTGAAAGACGGAATGTACGGAGATATCCTGTCAATAGCGAATTTCGCGCTCCAGAGCGGAATCATCACGGCGGTGTTTCCCCTGCTGGATGATTTCCAGCAGCGATTTAACCGGAAGAAGCGGGAAGCGGGGCTGCTTACCTTCCAGGACATCGCCCGGCTCGCGGTTGACGCTCTGGCGCGGTATCCCGATATCCGTCAGGTATACAAAGAGTCCCTCAAGGCGATCATGATCGATGAGTTTCAGGATAACAACGCTCTCCAGCGGGACCTCATCTTTCTTCTCGCGGAAAAATCCGAGCGCCGGGAACAGGGGATACCTCCGGCTTCTGAGCTGAGCCCCGGCAGGATGTTCTTTGTGGGTGACGAAAAACAGTCGATCTACCGGTTCAGGGGCGCGGATGTTTCGGTATTCAGGATACTTTCCCGTACCCTCATAGAGGGCTCCCTCACAGAGGGAGCCCTCACGGAATCATCCGGCGCAAGCCTCGGCCTCATACGCAACTACCGGTCAAAACCGGCGCTCATCACCGCCTTCAACCGGATCTTCGGCGGACTCAGGCAGGAGGAAGACGGAAGCGCTGCCGGTGCGGGGGTCTTTTTGTCCAAAGAGGAAACGGAGGAAATCCCCGATTATGAAGCGCTCTACAGCAGAGTCTACTCCCCCTACCCCCTGCTGCCGGAGAACGCCGAATCACCTCCGGTGCATTTCTGTTTTCTCGACAGGGATGAACTGCCCGAAGATGACCCTGATCAGCTCTCCTCCAATGACCTGGAAGCGGCGTTCATCGCCCTCAAAATCCGGGAGCTGGTGGATTCGGGATATCAGGTACAGGAGCGCAGCAGGAACGGAATCACGTCC
>JAISVD010000070.1 GCA_031271875.1 Spirochaetaceae bacterium
TATGGAAAATCCTGTGGATTGAGGGTTGGAATCGGTGTTGCGATTGACGGGGGCATATATGCAGGAAATAAAAACGCTGCAGGGGAATTTATTGGTTTTTCATGGGATCCGGATATTGTCGGTGATTTGAAGCATATCCCTATGCGTGTCGAATGGGGTGACGCAGACAAGAGGTTTTTTTCTGAATTTATTATCGAATTATTTTCCAGTTTTGTTTCCGTTGTTGCGGTCCTGAATCCGGAGATGGTCTTTGCCTATGGCGATCTTGCCCGGTATTCAACTGAGGTACAGCAAATCGTACAGAGGTGTGTACCGCAGTTCAATGCGATTATGGAACGGACATCCTGTGTTTTCAGCTTTGCCGACAGCAGTATCTTTTCTGTCGCCACCGGAGCGGCTTTGATGTATTTTCTGCATCTGTTTTCCACAACCGGCTACAGTTTTGGCAGAATTGATTCTGTCGCTGACTGGGACGCTGTTTTTGCCCTTTCTTCGCAGAGCAAGACAGCGGTGCAGTGTGTTTAAACTGAAATATATACACACCGGAAGGGGTGGTCACGCTTCCGGCGGGAATTTCGGCGGTGATACCGAATTCTGATTTTTCGTATAGTGTACTAGGAGGATTACAATGAGTGATTTATCTTCTAAAAAAGAACAGCGATTATCGTATCTTATTCTGATACTGCCTGCAGTACTGTTTTATTATGCGGTTATGGCGTTCCCGACAATTTTTTCGGTCGTATTGAGTATAAGCAACTATAATGGCGGAAAAATTTTTGGAAATCCGGAAGTCGGTTTGGCAGGATTCAAAAGTTATGCAGCCATATTTCAGGATGAGTACTTTTATCTTGCCCTCAGGAACAACCTGTATATCGTATTGGTATCGGTGTTCGGGCAGATTCCACTTGGGTTTATTCTTGCCTATATTCTTTCCCGGGGTCTGATAAAGGGAACGGATTTTTTCCAGACCATGATCTATTTGCCCTGTGTTATCTCCCCTGTTGTTATCGGTATTCTTTTTCAGACCTTCTTTCTCAGCTCTGACAGTGTCATTCTGGAAATAATACGCATATTCAATCCCAGCGTTGAATACACTATGAATGAAAACCCGATGATTCCCGTTCTCATTGTCATGCTCTGGATGTATACCGGAACCTACGTCATCATCTTTCTCGCGAATCTGCAGAAGATCGATACCTCCATCATTGAGGCGACAAAAATTGACGGCGCCAATGAGCTTCAGACCCTCCGGTATGTTATTCTTCCCGCTCTCTCCGGCGTTATTGTAACAAGCGCTATTCTCGCGATTTCCGGTTCATTAAAATCTTTCGACCTCATATTTGTCATGACCCAGGGAGGTCCGGCGCGGCGAACAAATGTCCTCTCGATTTATATGTATGATAAGGCGTTCCGGGGCGCTCCGAACTATCCCGTGGCAAACGCTATTTCTACTGTTATGGTTATCATGAGTTTCGTACTTATTGGTCTTACGAAGTCCGTTGAAAAACGGTTTGGCGGAAAGGAGGACTAAAGATGCCTGATATTCGTTCCAAAGGAAACACCGCCCTTGTGGCGCAGCTGCTGATCTATCTGATCATGGTGATTTTTACTGTACTGGCTATTTATCCGATTCTGTGGCTGGTTATACAGTCTTTCAAGACTACCCAGGATTATCTGAGGTCAAGCAAGCTCGCCTTTCCTACCAGATGGTTTTTGGATAACTATCCCCAGTCCTGGAAACGGGGTGAGTTTGGTGTTCTGATAATCAACAGTATTATTTATACCAGTGTTTCGGTAACATCGATTATTGTTCTGGGCTTTATGGCGGGGTTTGCCTTTTCCAAGATTCCGAGCAAGGCGACAAAGTTCATTCATGGAAGCTTTATTATCGGTATTCTTCTGACCCTCCAGTCTATCATGGTGCCCCTGTTCCTGATGGTCAATGCCGTGAGGCTTTACAACACCCGGATTGGCGTACTGATACCGTATATCGGTATAGGATTGCCCATGTGTGTATACCTCAGTACCGAGTATATCCGCAGTGTGCCCGATGCGCTTATCGAGTCGGCCCGCATAGACGGAGCTAAATACCTGAAGATTTTTTCGAGTATTATTGTTCCCATGGCGGCGCCTGTTGCGGTCACGGTCGCTATACTTTCGATAACCGGTACATGGAATGAGTTTATGCTTATAAACATTCTGTCTTCCAGCAACAGTATCAAGTCTCTGCCTGTGGGTATTGCGAAATTCTCCGGAGCACTTGCTTCCGATTACGGAAAGCAGTTCGCGGCCCTCGTTATAGGTCTTATTCCGATGGTTATTTTCTATCTGATCTTCCGGAAACAGATTACGAAGGGTGTTGCCGCCGGCGCTGTTAAAGGCTGATTCCAGCTCTGGCAGTGTTAAAAAGGTCAGGCGGGGTCAATGTCGCGGAAGTAACCAACTTCCTGGACACCGGCCCCGCCCATTTTTAATGGAGAGATCAGAGGATCAAGGAGTCAGAACTGTCCATGTTCTATCCTCAAAGGCTCTCTCCGGTTGCAGATATTCCGTAATACTGTTCTTTATTAAAAATCCGGTTGTTTTTTCATGAAACTCTCTCCGGTTTTCGATCGGAAAACATAGTCGGTAACACTCAGTACGGTTTTATTACATAGAAACCGGATTTTTCTTAACCGTATTACCTGTCAAATATCATAAAATAGTATATAATAATACACTGTATATACAATAATATTATGGTACTATTTTACCTGTATCTTGGTACTGATTTGTTAATCTATAGTGGAAAATCATGGAGAGAAAAGAGAATAAAGTATGGACAGGATTACATGAGAGACGGGTATGGCGGTTCATCGCCATACTGTTATTTTTATTTCAAACGGGTTTTCTTGTTGCCTTTCTCCGGTTCAAAATAAAACCGGGAGGGAATTATCCTGTTTGGGTAAGTATATACGGACTCTCATCGTTCGCTTTTCTCTATCTTATTGTTTTCGATCCAATGAATTACTGGATTCATGCCGGACTGTTTCTGATATATACCGTTATCGGCCTGCTCTGGGGCGAGATAATTCTGTCTTTGTTTTTTTTTGCACTCTCCTGCGGATTTCTTTTCAAGAAGAAGTTTTTTATACGGAATAAACGGGTAAAAATATTTATTCTGATAGCTCTGTTTCTGGTTTGCCTGGGTATCCAATACAGATTTGGCGCAGTACATCTCATCTGCGCTATTATCAATTTTTTGGCTGTTATTCTTCTTGTTTCGTTGGGATATTTTACCTTGCAGCCCTCTATACAAAAACTCAAATCCCGCCACGAGGAGGTCTCTGTACTTCGGCTTTCTGCCGATCAGTTTTCTGAGCGGGATATATGTATTTTACGGCAGGTTTTGCGGGGGGAAAAATATGAGGCCATTGCAGCCAGCCATGGAATCGCTGTGAGTACCCTGAAGAACAATCTCACCGCCTTGTATAAAAAAGCGGGTGTCGGCGACCGCACCGGATTTCTGCTTGCCTATGCGAACTATTCAATCCTGATGGACGCTTCAAATAATAACGAACCGTAATTTTTCATATGGGGTATAATATGAACCAGAAACAGATATGGCAGATTATCAGTACAATATGCTTTTTGTTTATGTTTATTGTACTTGTTTTTACTATATTTTCCATGAATTTCCGGGAATCCTCAGATGGGACTTTTCATCCGAAAAGTTACGATGTATTAATTATCAATATTATCGTACTGTTTGTATTTTTATATCTTGCAATGTTTGACCCCATGAATTTCCGGATATATGCAGCTCTGTGTTTTCTGTATGGGGCGCTGGGATTGCTCACAAATGAAAATATTACTGCCTTTGTTCTATATCTTCTGAGCTGTCTTTTCCTGTATAGAGACGGGTTTTTACGAAAGCGGACAAAGATCAAGGCGGTCACAGTTATTTTGATTTTCATCGGCTGTTTTTGTGTGCAGATATTCAGGTTCGGATTCAGGCAGTTTCTTGTCAATTTTTTGATGGTTGTTGCCGTCCTGTTTATTTGCCTTCTGGGGTTTTTTCTTTTTTTTCCGGAAATAAAGGGTGTGATGGAAAACAGAAAAAGGTCTGTTCTCTCTCTTTCCGCAGAGCAGTTTTCGGAACGGGATATCCTCATTCTGCGGCAGATTCTGACGGGTGAAAAATATGACGCGATTGCTGCGGAGCACGGAATTGCTCTGAGTACCCTGAAAAATAATCTGGCAGGGCTGTACAAGAAACTCGGGGTTAATGACAGGACAGCATTTCTTCTTGCCTATGCAAACCATGAAATTGTGTTTGATTCAGGGCTGCCGAAAGACACTGTCTGAAAAACGGACTGAATAGGTCTTGAGGTTTCGTTCTATCAATAATGCGGGGGCCGTCTGTCGGGCATATCCTCAAGAGAGTCCCGGATCTCCGTTATCTTTGTTTTTATCATCACCGATTCGCGTTTGAGTACCCGGAGTATTTCCCCCTGCTCAAGAATAACTTCCTGAAGTTTTTCCGAAAAGTCCTCCAGATAAACCAGTTTTGTTTCTATTCTGGTAATCCGTTCGTCAATATCCATTTTTTCGTCCGTCTGATGAAATAGTAAAAGAAAAACCGGCTGGACTGAGGGAACCGCTGAATAAAATCATCAAGACTTATTCAGTGGTTCCCCGGCCGGTTTTGGAATCGTTCCGCTATTTGTAAAGAGGCCGCTCCGTATAGTGGGTATGAAGCTGGTGGTGTGCCTTTTCACTGTTCGGTTCGCCGTAATAGTTTTTGTAGATCTCGGTAATCATCGGGTTCTTGTGGGACACACGGATTTCCGAATCCTCATCGTCTTTGTACAACCCGGCGGCGCGCTTTAAGCGGATTTCGTCATTTACCCCATAGGGCTGTCCGCCTCCGCCGATGCATCCTCCGCGGCAGGCCATGACTTCGATAAAATCGTAAGGAGCGGGTTCTCCCTTGGCGATGGCTTCTCGGATCCGCTGGACGACGGGGTCAACATTTCCGAGCTGGTGTACGACGGCAAGCCGGAGTTTTTTACCGTTGAGGTCAACTTCCGCTTCCTTGACCGAATCGAAGCCCCGTACCGGTTTGTATTCGATGTTTCCAAGTTCTTTCCCGGTTACCAGGGCGTAAGCTGTGCGGACGGCTGCTTCCATGACACCACCGGTGGCGCCGAAGATGGTGCCCGCGCCGGAGTAGGGTCCCAGGGGGGTATCCGCTTCGGACTCTTCCAGGTGGTCAAAATCGATCCCTGCCTGCCTGATAAGATGGGCGAATTCCCGTGTTGTGAGCGATGTATCCACATCGGAATATCCTGAAGAATTCATCGATTCATCCCTGCGGGACTCATATTTTTTTGCCGTACAGGGCATTATTGAAACGGAAAAGACCTTTGCCGGGTCAAGGCCCATTCTGGGAGCCCAGTAGTTCTTTATGACAGCGCCCATCATCTGCTGCGGGCTTTTTGCCGTTGAGAGATTGGGGAGGAGATCGTGATAATTCTTTTCGGCATAGTCAACCCAACCGGGGCAGCAGCTTGTAAACATCGGCATGGTACCGCCTTTTGTTATGCGGTTAACAAGCTCTGTCCCCTCTTCCATTATGGTAAGGTCTGCGGCAAAGTTTGTATCGAATACATAATCAAAACCGATGCGGCGGAGGGCGGTATATATCTTCTTTGTGGAGATCGTTCCGGGTTCGAGTCCGAATTCCTCTCCGATGGCTACACGTACCGCCGGGGCCATCTGTACAACCGTGGTAATTTCCGGGTTGCCCAGCCTGTCCCAGAGTTTCCTGTTTGAATGGCTTGACGCGATTGCGCCGGTGGGGCAGTGTACCGCACACTGTCCGCAGCGTACACAGGGGCTGTCGGCGAGTGTTACCCCCGCTACCGGACCGATGACGGTTTTGTCTCCCCGTCCGGTATATTCCAGCGCCCAGACGTTCTGCATGAGCTGGCACGCTTCGACACAACGGCCGCAGTTGATACATTTGTCCCTGTCAAGCACGATAGCGTCGTTTGAGTCATCGATGGGCTGCTGTTTCAGTATCTTGGTGAACCGGACTGTGCGGAGCGCGAATTCCGCAGCCAGTGACTGGAGCTCGCATTGCCCGTTGCGTACACACTGGAGACAATCGTTCGGGTGGTTGGAGAGGATTAATTCAAGCACCGTGCGCCGTGCCTGGACGATCTCAGGATCGTGTGTTATGACCTTGAGTCCTTCGGTCACGGCGGTGCAGCACGCGCGGATCATCTTTGATGTCCCTTCAATGCGAACAATGCAGATTCCGCATGATGCCCATGCCGGAAGGTCCGGATTATGGCATAATGTGGGTATCTTTACGTCTATCATTTTGGCAGCGTTAAGTATGGAGGTTCCCTCCGGTACCTGAATCGCTTTTCCGTTTATTGTTACGTTTACCATACGTACTCCTCTGTTTTTTTCCGTCAATCGGAAGCGGAGCTGCGAAGCAACTCCGCAATACTCCTCTGTTTGTTTCCGTCAGTTTTTAGAAACAGCGTTGAACTTGCAGGCCTTGAGACATTCACCGCATTTGAGACACCTGCTCTGGTCAATAACATGCTACGTCTTCTTTTCCCCTGTAATACAGCTTGCCGGGCAGCGGCGGGCGCAGGCCCCGCATCCGATACAGTTGTCGTTGATCGTGAAGATGACCAGGTACTTGCATTTTCCCGCGGCGCATTTTTTATTTACAATATGGTCAATATATTCCTTCTCAAATTTTTTGACCGTTGAAAGCGTCGGATTGGGAGCCGACTGGCCGAGAGCGCAGAGAGACGATTTCTGCATCGAGAATCCGATATCCTTCAGCTGTTCCAGATCGACCATCTCTCCGTTACCCTTGGATATTTTATCGAGGATGCGGTAAAGCTGGCGGGTTCCGATACGGCAGGGAGAGCATTTTCCGCAGGACTCGTCAACACAGAACTCCATATAGAATTTTGAAACGTCTACGACGCAGTCGTCTTCATCCATGACAATCATACCGCCGGAACCCATCATCGAACCCAGCCGGGTGAGAGCGCCGAAGTCGATTGGCGTATCAAGGTTCTCTTCGGTGATGATACCTCCCGAGGGACCGCCGGTCTGGACACCCTTGAATTTCTTTCCGTCCTTGATGCCGCCGCCTATTTCGAAGATGATCTCCCTGAGTGTGGTTCCCATGGGAACTTCAACCAGTCCGGAATTTTTTATTTTTCCCGTGAGGGCAAAAACTTTTGTTCCCTTTGAGTCGTCAGTACCTATTTTTGAGAACCAGTCGGCTCCTTTGGTCAGTATGACAGGAATATTGGCCCAGGTTTCAACGTTATTGATAACCGTCGGTTTATCCCAGAGTCCGCTCTGTGCCGGAAACGGCGGTTTTGGGGTGGGCATTCCCCGCTTTCCCTCAATGGAACGCAGCAGAGCCGTTTCTTCGCCGCAGACGAAGGCCCCTGCGCCAAGGCGGATCTCTATGTCAAAATCAAAACCGCTGCCGAGTATGTTTTTTCCGAGAAGTCCCGCTTCATGGGCCTGGTTCATGGCGATCTTGAGGCGGTCGATGGCAAGGGGATATTCCGCCCGGATGTAGATGAAGCCCTTGTTGGCGCCGACGGCTTTGCCGCAGATGGTCATCGCTTCAAGCACTGAATGGGGATCCCCTTCAATGGTTGAACGGTCCATGTACGCGCCGGGATCGCCTTCGTCCGCGTTACAGACAACGTATTTTACATCCCCGGGGGCTTTCATTGCCGCTTCCCACTTGAGACCGGTGGGGAATCCGGCGCCTCCGCGGCCGCGCAGTCCGGATTTTTTCACCTCATCGATGATCTGCTGGGGGGCGAGCTCAAAGAGCGCTTTTTCCAGGGCGAGATAGCCGTCCCGGGCTATATACTCGCTGATATCTTCGGGGTTGATGACACCGCAGTTGCGCAGGACGATACGGAGCTGTTTCTGGTAGAATTCGATCTCCTCCACGGAGTCGATGCTCTTCTTTCCCTTTGAATACAGCAGCCGGGGAACTTCCCGTCCCTTTACAATCTGCTCGGCGATGATCTCCTTCGCGTCTTCCGGCTTCACTTCTACATAGAAGGAATCTTCAGGGAGGACCTTTACGATGGGGCCTTTTTCGCAGAAGCCAAAGCAGCCTGTTTTAACGATCTGTACCTGATCGAGTACCTTGTAGTTTTTCGCTTCCGCGATCAGGTTTTTATAAATTTCATCGGCGTTGCTGGATTCGCACCCTGTTCCGCCGCAGACAAGAATATAATGGTTATAGGCCATGAATGGGATCTCCTAGTTCTTAATAATATCAGTGGATGGGCGATCCAGAATGAGTTTGTCCAGCAGCTCCTTGTGTATCAGGTGCTTCTCTACAATTGTTTTCGCCACATCCGCATCGACCTTGCCGTAAATAACTGTGGGCATGTCAGGGACAATCACTTCAACAGTGGGTTCATTTGAGCACAGCCCCATGCAGCCTGTCTGTCGGATGATGACATCTCCTGCCAGCCCCTTCTCATCAAGGGTCTGGATGAACGATTCAAGGGTCGCTTTTGCCCCTGCGGCAATACCGCAGGTTCCCATACCGACGATTACCTGCATACTTTTTCCGTCGGTATCACGTTTTTTCATCTCCTGCTGCTTCTCTCCGCGGAGACGGCGCAGTTCTTCAAGGGACATTTTCGCCATTTCTATACTCCTATACCTTGTTTCATTTATTCTGCCGGGATTCATCCCGCTGAACTTGCTTCAGCCCTCCTCAAGTCCTTCGAGATAAGATCCGAGGAGGACCATGGATTCCGCATCGTCCAGGGAACCGAGCGCATCGATCAGTTCCGAGCGCAGTATCCGGTAGTCAAGGGCTCCGTTTTTTGCCGTCCTTTTTCTGACAATTTCCATTTCATAGCTCTCCGGAAATGTAAGTATCTGACGGAAAAAGCCGGTGATACTGCCGACCGGAGGCGTATCGATATGCGTCATATCTATCCGGCAGAAGACCGTTGTCCCGGCTCCGGGTTTTGATGTAATATCCCACTCGCCTCCTGTTGAGGAAGCTGTCTGTATGAGAAAGGGAATCCCGAGTCCTACCTTTCTGTTGGGGTGTTTCTTTCCGTCGGTGTAAAAAGGGTCTTTCACCTTTTTCATATCCTCAGGAGCGATGCCTTTTCCGTTATCACGAATATATACGGTAAGATGTGTTTCCGTTTCGGTAAATTCCACCGTGATTCTTGACGAACCCGCTTCAATGGCATTCTGGGTAAGGTCCGTAAACAGATCACAGAGGGTATAATGCATGAGTATTACATATCCTCGTACTTATTGATGATTTCCTGCATCTGGTTCTTTGTCAGTTTTCCGTATACTTCTCCGTTTACGGAAAGAACCGGCGCGAGTCCGCAGCAGCCGATACAGCGGACCGGTTCAACAGAAAATAATCCGTCCGAGGTAGTAATCTCTCCCGCCCCGAGTCCGAGGATGCTTTTTGCCTCATCAATGAGGTCCTGTCCGCCTTTGAGATAACAGGCTGTTCCGAGACAGACGGACATTATGTTTTTTCCGGGTTTTGTTGTCTTGAAAAAGTGATAAAAAGACATAACACCGTAAACCCGCGCAAGCTGGGTATGTAATTTGTCAGCCACCATCCGGGCAGCTTCTTTGGAAATATAACCTTGCTCCTGCTGTACCTTGTGAAGAACCATGATCAGATTTCCCGGTTTATTTTTCCAGTCGTCGATAAATTGTTCGAGTTCTCTCGAGAACTCTACGGCCTGTGTTTCAGCCATGAAAAACCCCCGCATCGATAAAATTCTATCGGTTTAAAAATATACTTACCGCATAGATTTGACTCATTATAAACTGAAACACCGAATAATGCAATGGAGTTACATCTGATAGAAAAAACGGATATTTTTTACTGTTTTATGCCGGATATCTACCGAAATATCCCCTTGATACAGGGATTATAGGCGTTTTATACTTACTTTTATGGATTCATTTAAATTAGTCTCTCCCCGGGATTTTATCCCCCGGACATTCGATCTGTTCATGAAAAAGGATGGTATACGATACAATCGTACTTCCTTTGTAAAGGATTGCATAGCGGGAATAACAGTGGGGGTTGTTGCTTTACCCCTTTCGATGGCATTCAGTATCGCCGCAGGGGGCACTCCCGCTCAGGGGCTGTATACGGCGATCTTCGCGGGTTTTCTCATCAGTTTTCTGGGAGGAAGCCGTTACCAGATAGGCGGCCCCACAGGCGCTTTTGTGGTGATTATTTTTGGAGTGATCGCACAGCACGGGATGACAGGGCTCATGCTCGCAACCATCCTTGCTGGAATCATGCTTGTTGTGATGGGGCTGACGGGGATAGGGGTTTTCATTAAATTTATACCCTATCCTGTAACGACCGGTTTTACTACCGGAATAGGGCTGCTTATTTTTTCCCAGCAGATAAAGGATTTTTTTGGACTTCCGATTGTCCACAGTTCCCCCGATTTTATCAGGAAATGGATGGAGTATATACGGTTTTTTCCGCTTTTTGATCCCTCGACTCTGGCGACAGGCGCGGGGACTATTGCTGTAATACTGCTGGTCAGAAAGTTTTTTCCCCGGATTCCCGGCGCTGTAGCGGGGGTGGTTACCGCTACAGTTATATGCGCCCTGTTTTCACTGCCTCTGGATACCGTCGGCAGCCGTTTTGGCGGCATACCATCGTCACTGCCCGTTCCCGCGTTTCCCTCCTTCATCTGGAGGCTTGTCAGGGAGGTGCTTCCTGATGCGTTCACCCTCGCGTTTCTTGCGGCGATTGAGTCGCTGCTGTCCGCAGTAGTCGCCGATGGTATGACCGGTGACCGCCATAACGCGAATATGGAGCTTGTCGCGCAAGGGGTGGGTAATATTGCCAGCGCTCTCTTCGGCGGTATTCCCGCGACCGGCGCCATTGCCAGAACCGCTACCAATATAAAAGCCGGAGCCGTCAGTCCTGTGGCGGGAATGGTTCACGCGCTGACGCTGGTACTGTTCATTCTGTTTCTCGCTCCGGCGGCGTCTTTGATTCCCCTTGCCAGTCTCTCGGCTGTTCTCATGGTGGTTGCCTGGGATATGAGCAATCTGCCCCGATTTGTCCGTATTATCCGCCGGGCTCCCAGAAGCGATGCTATTGTGCTTCTTTCCACCTTTATCCTGACCGTGGTTGTGGACCTCACCTTTGCCGTGGAGGTGGGGGTTGTGCTTGCGGTATTTCTCTTCCTCCGCAGGATGATTGAGGTGAGCGATATCAAACCCGGCGGCAGCGGATTCGGATCGGAACTTGTTTTTGGGAACCGAGGCGGCGGCGATATACGGCCTGAGTCTCCGAAAAACATTGAGATTTACGAAATTACCGGGCCTTTTTTCTTTGGCGTTGCGGATATGCTCCAGAACCTGCTCCGGCAGGTGGTAAAAACGCCGGACGCTTTTATTCTGCGCATGAGGGATGTTCCCGCCATCGATTCGACGGGAATTGCCGCGCTTGAATCGTTTCTCGTCCAGTGCCGCCGCCGGAAGATCAGGCTTGTTTTATGTGAAATCCGCGAGCAGCCCGCAAAGGCGCTGGAAAAGTCGGGGTTCAGCAGTGAGCTGGGTAAGGAAAATATTGTCGGGAATCTTGAGGAAGCGGTTGGGCTTGTGGGGAAGTAATTGTATGTGGGGCAGGACAAAGCCCCACACAAGTAAAAACAGTTTTTTCCTTTTCGTTGCCGCAGGTTGTATCCTCTGATTGGGAACTATAGAAGATAGTACGGAAAAGCCAACCAATAATATGAGTGTGATTAGAACAAATTTGAAGTCGCTGATATAGTTTAGCGTAAAATAAACCACCATAGAAATCTGTGGTGGTTTATTTTATTTATGGTTGCAATTGCCTCGATATACTCGAAAAATTCTGACAAAAAATATTCATTTTCAGACTGAAAAACGATGAAGAAGAGCTGATATGTAATACAGGAAGCGAGTTACGTTGTTTTCCTTTACCGAACTTCAAAAGTTTGTTACACTAAAGAGAACTGTGGGGAGTAATGCAAATAATTAAAGCAAAAACGAAAAAGGGTACGAAAAACGCCGTCAGGAAACCGGTAAAAAGGATACCCCGGAAAGACATTGAGGCTGATTTTGATCGGATTCGGAAAACCCTTGATGAGATCGCCTTGATTCAGAGAGAAACCGAAGAGGAGATGAGAAGTCTGCGTCTGGTCCACAAGGAGACCGAGAAAACTCTTAATAAGGCCATCGGCGGTCTCAGTAATACTGTGGGTTCTTTGATTGAACATGTCATGACTCCCGATTTACTCCGCAAGTTTAGACAATTTGGTTTTACCTTTGACTATGTAACCACCATAAAATGGGCTGACGGGGAAGGTAATATCTACACAGAAATCGATGGTTTTCTGGAAAACGGAGAGCAGGCAATGGTAGTGGAAGTAAAAACGACCCTGCGCCGAAATGATGTAGATGATCATCTGCAACGCATGGAACGGGTACGCATATATGCCGATAATCACGGCGACAGGCGGAAGTTTTTGGGCGCAATGGCTGCGGCGATAATCGACAGGGATACCAAAACCTATGCCCTGTCAAAAGGTTTTTTTGTTATTGAGCCGTCAGGTGAGGATGTAAAAGTAACAAAACCTGATTCTGAACCAAAAATGTGGTAACTGGAGAGGCGATTGCATAATCTATCCCGAGTCTTGCAATTGTCTCTATTTACTATGAAGACCATATGATTCATAATTAAGCGATAATACAGGGGAGAATATATAACTATGCGCAGCGACAGAATGTACGAGGTCAATGAAAAACTCGATGAGGTCCGGACACTGTTTTATAATCTGCTTGATTTTGATGAAGATGATATCTCCGAAAAAAAAGAGAGCGCCAAACGGGAACTGCGGTTTGCGCTTAACGATTTGCGGAATGCTGCGGAACTGTTATAACTGAAGCTATTCTCCCGTCGGCGGTATACCGGCGATCCGGGTTTTTTATGTCCGCAATCTGTGCGGTCCCCGAGAAAAACGCATAAAAATAGGTCCCCGGCGGGAGGGGAATATCGATCTGATATATTCCTGCGGATGTTTCCGTCATTTCATACATAAAGGAATCCCAGTTGTTGAAGCTCCCTGCGAGCCG
>JAISVD010000103.1 GCA_031271875.1 Spirochaetaceae bacterium
GGGCGCTTTCCGACGGCACAGCCCGGCTCCTCTGCCTCGGCGATGCGTTTCATGCCGAAAGCCGGGCCCGGGGCCGCTGGGAACTCTCCTATGCCGAATTTCTGGAGGGAAACTATACAAGTCCTCCGATGACCGAAGAGATGGCTGAAAATTTCGCGCTCATGGAGATGATACTGCGGTGCAAATGCGCTTTTCCTGAGCAGGTGCATTTTCTCCGGGGCAACCACGAAAATATTCTGAACGAAGAGGGAGACGGCGGTCATCCCTTCCGCAAGTTTGCCGAGGAAGGCGAGATGGTCCGCCGTTTCATTATCCGCCGGTATGGGAAGTTGTTTCTTGAAACATACGCCCTGCTCGAAAAAAGTTTTCCCCTCTGCGCGATAGGGGAGCGTTTTATCGCCTCCCACGCCGAACCCGCCCGTTTTTACTCAAAAGAGGAACTCATCAACACCCGCACCCATCCCGATGTGGCGGAGGGGCTTATCTGGACGGGCAATGGCGACGCCGCCGAAGGCAGTGTCGGCAGAATGCTTGCGGCGTATCTTCCTTCGATCCCCGATGCCCTGTACTTCGGCGGACACCGTCCTGTCTCCGGAACCTTTTCGCTGCGCGCGGAGAACCGTTTTGTGCAGCTCCACAATCCCCGCGCGCAGTCCGCGGCGATTGTTCCGCCGGATCGGAGATTCGATCCGGATACTGATATTAAGGAAATACTTATTTATGCATAAACATACATGAGTATTTCCGACACCCATAAGAACCGGGAGTATAGATATGGCAGAATTACCTGAAATGATCGGAAAATATAAAGTACTCGCCCTTGTGGCGCGGGGCGGAATGGGGGCGGTCTATAAGGCGGTGCATCCCACACTGCGCCGCGAGGTGGTTATCAAGAAACTCACCTTCCGGGGGAACGCAGCGGTAAAGGAGCGTTTCAAGCGGGAAGCCAAGATTCTGCTTGACATGAATAATGAACATATTGTTCACATGTATGACTATTTTACCGAAGGCTCCAGCCAGTACATTGTCCTTGAGTTTGTGGACGGAATGTCCCTGGATGTGCTGCTGAAAAAAAAGGGAACCTTCTCGAACGAGATGGCGCTGCTTATCATCCACGACGCCTGTCTCGGCCTCAAATATGCCCATAATCACGGAGTAGTGCACCGGGACATCAAACCGGGAAACATCCTTATTTCAAAAAAGGGCGAGATAAAACTGGCGGACTTCGGCATCGCCGCCTCCGAGGATGAGGATGAAAGCGAGCTTACCCGTGAGGGGACGACCCTCGGCACCCCTGCGTATATGCCCCCGGAACAGTTCGCCGACAGCAAGAGCGTTGACAAGCGCGCGGACATCTACGCCATGGGGATCATGCTCTATGAGATGGTTACGGGAGCGAAACCCTATCCGGGGAATTTTTCCGCAGAGACCATCACCACTATACAGAAGGGAAAATATACCCCGCCGGAAAAGATCAATTCCGGCATATCCCCGGCGGTCTGCCGCCTTATACGGAAGATGATCCGTCCGGATCCGGGCAAACGTTTCCAGAGTACCGATGGTATTATCCGGGTTATCCGTATATACCTGAAACGGTACTCCCTGCGGGATATTCGTACCGCCATGGTGCGGAACATGATAACCGATAAGACCGAAGAACCCGTATATGTACCGCGCAAGCCTGTAGCGCTCTTTACGGCGTTCGCCTGCGCGGGTATTATCCTTCTGTGCTCCGTCGGATTTGCCGCGTGGAAGTACGGGTTTATCCACCGGACAATGCTGCGCTCCTGGTATACCCCAGTAAGCGTTTCCCTGTCCGTTCCGTCGGCAACCTTTATGCCCGATATGCCCTTCCGCGCTTTTTTCTTTGAAAACGACGGAGACGCCATCCCGGCGGTCGCGGACGGGGTGCGGGTGTTCGCTCTGTCCCGGAATGCGGATGCTGAAAACGGATTTGTCTACAAAACAGCGGATATGTTTCTGAAGCCCGGTTCCTACAGGGTAAAGGTGGTCGCGGGTCCCCGTATCTGGTGGAACTCTTTTGAGGTTGCTGAAGAGGAGCGGCGGATTGTTCTTGATTTCGGGCGAACCAACCAGCGCAGTCTTATGTTCAATCTGACCGCCCGGGACGCCCTTACGGAAAACGATATAACCAATAAAACCGAGGTTACTGTTCAGTATAAGGGGCAGTGGGTACCCATCTCTGAGATTCCTGTAAACCAGTTCCAGACCGATAGTGTGTGGAGATTCCGCGCCGAGGCGCCGGGATACCGCAGCGAGCTGTTCTCGCTGCGGATCGACTGGTATCAGGATGAACTGTATATACAGGCAAACCTTCAGCCGGAATCCTAATAGATAACAGGAGCATATATGCACGGATTGCTTGCAGTAATAATTGAAAATATCGCGACCATAATAAGTATCATCAGCATTGCCGTAATTGTTTATGGAACAATTATCGCATCTGTGGCGATCACCAGATCCGAATTACTCCGTTTTAAGGGGCGGTTCAGCACCCAGCTCCTCCGGGTAATCAGGGCGGAACTCGGCACCTATCTGCTTCTGGGGCTGGAACTGCTTATCGCTTCGGATATCCTGAAGACGATAGTTGAACCCAGCCTGGGCGAACTGCTCACTCTGGCAGGGATTGTTGTACTGCGTACAATCCTCTCGGTATTCCTCAACAAGGAGATACGGGAGATCGAAGCGGAGCGTCACGAACATCCCGATGTCTTCAAAGACGGCACGGACTGACTCCGATGGTTCCGGCGCGGATCATGCGGGCGGCGGCTTCGGGAGTTCGCTGGTGCACGCGGGGCAGCGGGTCGCCGCAGCGGGGACGGTGGTGATACAGTAGGGACAGGTCTTTGTGGCAGGCGCGGCGGGCGGTTGCGGCTTTTTGCCCAGATTTGCGATGCGGTTCATTCCCCGCACCAGGAGGAAAATCACAAACGCCATGATAATGAAATTGAATACCGTTGTTATGAAGGCGCCGTATTTGATTGTTATTCCGAAGACACTCAGATGCAGTTCATCGAAATTTCCTCCGGTAAACAGCCCTATTATCGGCGACAGGATATTGTTTGTAAGCGAAGTTACCACCCCCTGAAACGCGCCGCCGATAATGACACCTATGGCGAGGTCCATCACATTGCCCCGTAAGGCAAACG
>JAISVD010000185.1 GCA_031271875.1 Spirochaetaceae bacterium
CGTTTGATTTTTTCAAGCTGGAATCGGGTGATAAAAGACAGGATAACAATTCCGGAGGGGGTAAAAAACCAAAGATTCCCTTCTGGGCTATCCTGCTTATCGTTTTTGTTGTTCTATCAACGATTAATCTGCTGTTCATGTCCCGCAATGATGATCTGATCGATTTTTCGGTATTCCGTCAATATATAGAAGATGGAAGGATTACCCGGGTTGAGATAGGGCCTACCTATTTTGCCGGATACGGTCCCCGGCGTTCACCGGATGCGGGCAGCCCTTCGGTGTATTCCCCATCAGCTCTTTTCCGGCAGGACCCTACGGTCGAAAAGTACCGGACCGCGGGCATTACTACACAGGGATTTCTGGATCTGCTTGACGAGAGGGGTGTGACCTATTCGGTTGTGCCCCGGCAGAATAATTATATACTCGATTTCCTCCTCACATGGATACTGCCTTTCGGGCTGATTCTGCTTATGTGGCGCTTCGTGTTTCGCAGGATGGGAGGCGGTCTCGGGGGCAGTATCTTCAGCGCCGGTCAGTCCAGGGCGAGTGCGGTCGAGGAGGGGCAGGTAACTACCCGTTTTGCCGATGTGGCCGGGGTCGATGAGGCCAAGGAGGAGCTGGTCGAGGTGGTGGATTTCCTCAAATCCCCGCAGAAGTATACCGAGATCGGCGGCAAGATACCCAAGGGTGTGCTCCTTGTGGGACCGCCCGGTACGGGAAAGACTCTGCTTGCCAGGGCCGTAGCGGGGGAGGCGGGGGCGCCGTTTTTCCGCATCTCCGGTTCCGATTTTGTCGAGATGTTTGTCGGCGTGGGGGCCAGCCGCGTCAGGGATCTGTTCAAGCAGGCACGGGAGAAGGCCCCCTGTATCGTGTTTATAGATGAGCTTGACGCCATAGGAAAAAGCCGGGTCAACTCCATCAACGGAAACGATGAGCGGGAGCAAACCCTGAACCAGCTGCTGGTTGAGATGGACGGTTTTGATAATACTACCGGACTCATCCTGCTGGCGGCCACAAACCGTCCGGATGTCCTCGATCCTGCGCTGCTGCGTCCGGGACGCTTTGACCGGCAGGTTTCCGTTGACCGTCCCGATGTGAAAGGCCGGGAGGCGATACTCAAAATCCACTCCCGGAATGTAAAGCTCGGGCCGGATGTGAACCTGGCGGCGATTGCCAAGACGACTTCGGGTTTTGCCGGGGCGGACTTGGCAAACGTTGTCAACGAGGCGGCGCTGCTGGCTGTGCGTGGGGGCAGGAAAGTCGTTACTATGGAGGATTTTGACGAAGCCGTTGAAAAGGCCATTGCAGGTCTCCAGAAGAAGAGCAAGGTTATCAAGGCCGAGGAGCGGAGAATTGTCGCTTTTCACGAGGCGGGCCATGCTCTTGTTGCGGCGTTTACTGAAGGCGCGAATAAGGTACATAAAATATCTATTATTCCCCGGGGTGTTGCGGCGCTGGGATATGTACTGAATATGCCCGAAGAGGATCGCCATCTGCTTACCGCAAAGGAGCTCTTTGCCCAGGTCGATGTATCTCTGGGAGGACGCGCCGCCGAGGCTATCGTCTTTGAGGAGGTTTCAACAGGCGCTTCCAGCGATCTGATGAAAGCCACCGATATCATACGCCGTATGATTACCGATTACGGTATGAGCGAGCGGTTTAAAAACGTGGTTCTTTCCCAGCGGGGCGGCGGATACGGAAGCGGCGACCCGCAGCTTATCCGGGAGTATTCGGAAGAGACCCAGCGGTATGTGGATGATCAATTGGCAAAGATCATGGATGAACGGTATCAGCGGGTGATAAAGCTGCTTTCCTCTAAAAGGGTTTTGATGGATTATATTGCCAATCGGCTTCTGGATAAAGAGGTGCTCGATGAGGCGGAATTCTATGAGATCATTAAGGCGGAGGGAAATCTGGAAACAGCGAACCCTTCCTCTCCTTATGATCCGGGAGAGGTTATCGCTCCGGAAAACGCCTCCGATTCACTGTAACAGCTCAATGAGAACCGGCGCTCCTTCCGGGGCGTCGGTAATTATCTTCCATAAATTACCGGCAGTCAGAGAGTCATAAGAAAAATAAAGTAAAAAAGTACAAAAACACCTCCGCTGTAAAGGCCCGTAACAGAGGGAAACGCCCTCCGGTGTCTCTGTTTCACTTACCTTATGCGGGAAATACCGGACGTTTCTTTCCCCGGAGAAGTCTGTATCTATATCCCCCTGAAGTGCGCAGCGCGGCGCTGGTTTCATTGGGTGCACTGCGTCCCTCTCTGGCACAGACCAAGACGGGGTTCAACTATGTGTGTTATATCGGCGGAATACTCCTGCTCTATCCGGTACTGTCTTCAGCGTACCGGGGACAGAGCTTGCTTTTCTCCGGGATTCATATCTGGCTGTTCCTTTTCTCCCGCATTGCAATACTTTTCTGTATTGAACGGCTGGGAATACTGTGCGCCCTGACCCCGGAGTGGGCGGCGCTTCCGGGAACTTCGGGACATCAGGGGTACAAAAACCGCGGTTGTTACGTCGGTCTTTTTCTGAGGGAGCTTGCCGGAATAATACTGTTTTCAGTGATCGGTTTGGTTTTTCTGCAACTTATCCGGGGAATCGCTGAATAAGGGACGATGGCATATGCAGCAATGGTATGAGAAGCGATTATCCTTGACTTACCTGTTTTTTACGTGTTTCAATAGGAGTGACGGGGGCGGAACAGTCAAGACTGCGGCGGACTGCCCTCGGCAGCGATCTACGGCAAATACAACATACGGCGGATTTTTAAAAACGATTAACGGAAAAGGATTACAGGAGAGAGATGATGACATATGCGGAGACCCTGAAACTGCTTGATTCCCGGCGTATGCGGGAGCTTTTTTCGGAACTCTATGGGGAAGGAGATTCCATTTACAGCCGCCACAGG
>JAISVD010000242.1 GCA_031271875.1 Spirochaetaceae bacterium
CCACATGGGAATCACATACAAACATATCCCGGTCAACGGCAAAAACTGAAATCCGGCAGAGTAAAAAAACAGCTATAACTTTTCCGATTCTCATTCCGGTATCATCCCTTTAACATTCATGAGAGTTATTCGGAATCGGAACATGAAGATTTCCGATTCCGAATAACTTCCGCTAAAAAACGCAATTTCTCAAAGCCAAAAGGCCGGACATTGCAGCTCCGGTCTCTGTTACAGTATCGGCACATTCAGCACGGAACCGGTACGGAGAATTGCGTCAATGGACAAATTGTTTTTCTCCGCCAGGGTTTCCACGCGGATTGTATACCGGAGCGAAATGGACCAGAGGGTGTCCCCCGGCAGCACGGTATACACCCCTGAGAAATCAAGCGTCTCCGGATCCTTCCGTCCCGAATAGGGGACTGCGTCCGAATAGGACGCGCCCTCCCGGAGTACGGGAATAACTATCCGCTGACCGATCCTGAGGGCACGCTCCTGCACACCGGGATTATACTCCCGAATCATGTCCACGGAAATATCATAATGCTTCGCTATCGCATAGAGGGTATCACCGGACTGTATCCGGTAGATATAACTGTTAACGAGCAGAACCGATGAGTTATCAAGGGCTGTACGCACTTCGGCTTCCCTCTCCGCAGGTATGCGCAGGGCATACCGTATCCCCCCGGGAGTAATATTGTAATAGAGCGCCGGGTTGTATTGCAGAAGCAGCGACCGCTCTATCCCTGTTTCCCGGGCGAGGATTCCCAGATCAACAGATTTCGATACCTCGATGGTGGTACATTCCGGCAAGAGCGCAGCGTCCCGCACGGTGATGCCGTATCTGCCGCCGGAGGAGAGTACCTCCGATACGGCAAGAAATTTGGGAACATACTCGACCGTCTCCGCCCGGAGATACCCGTTGTCCGCAAGATACCAGTAATCGCTGCTGCCTGCGGCCTCCACAGCCCGGCGCACTGCTCCAAGCCCGCTGTTATAGGCCGCAATGGCGAGATACCAGTCCCCGAAAAAATCGTAGTTTTCCTTTAGTTTCTTCAGCGCCGCATCGGTGGAAAGCCAGGGATCCCGGCGCTCATCCATCCATTCTGTTACACGGATTCCGAAGGGGGATATACTGTTTTTCATGAACTGCCAGAGTCCTACGGCGCCGGAGGAGGAAACCGCAGTGGTTATATAATCCGACTCCACCACAGGCAGAAAAAGCAGGCACTCGGGAAGGCCGTATTCATGTATTTTCGTTTCGATATAATACCGGTAGGGCGCGGCGCGGCGCATTATCGCCTCAAGCCATTTGAGCCCCTCAGGGGAGCGATACCGGGTGCGGTATTTTTCCACCAGAGGATGATCGGGAACACCGAGAGTCTGTACGCTGTTTTCACCATGCCAGCGCCTGCTCTGCTCCCCGGAATAGAGGGAGACACTGCGGCTGCGCTGCGGGGCGGCAACGGCGGATAATCCATCCTCCGACACCCCCGGAACGGAATCGGTATTGGAAAAACACAGACTCCCCAAGGCGGTGACGAGAAATACTAACAGCTGCTTTTTTTTCACAGTTTTTCACCCAGGTAAATTCCGGCCCACTCCCACTGACCGTGAATTTCAGGGTCCAAGGGAAAATTGACCTTGCGGAAATAGAGATACCAGACCGACACATACTGGCTCCAGCCCCAGGTACGCAGATACGCCTCATTCGGGTTGGAGGACTCATCAAGTTTATCGGCATAACGGATCCTGTTGCCAAGCATAAAGTTCCGCATGGTAAAATTCGCCTGGCTGTTGACATCCGCGGCGTCCTGCCTCCATGACATGGTAAAGAAATTGACCTTTGCCCGGTATGAATCAAGGGTACGGTAATCATAATTGGAAATCGCCCGTTTTATGGCGGCTTCCAGTGCATCAAGGGTCTCAAAGGTCCAGTCCCGGGAGGAGTTATTGAAGTCTATCAGTTTTTTCGCATAATCATAGGCATCGGGGATACCGGGGACCTGTACCTGAAAAGCGTTATCGCTGGAGAGAAACTGCATATAAGTTTTGATAGCCAGCTCCCACTCGCCGGTTTGCTCATACAGCCGTCCCATCCTGAAATAGATCATGGATACATCTATATCATCGTAAAAGCGGGTAAGAAGTTCGGTGTAATACAGTATCTGCTGCTCCGCGGAGGTGTTAATCTGGATGAGGTTTTCCAGGCAAATAAGGTGGACCGATTTGCCCTCCACAATCAGATCCGCATAGTTTTCGATTATGCGATTGAAGTAATACTCCGCGACAGGAAGGGCGTCATTCTGGAGGTATACATGGGCAGCCACCAGCAGCCAGTAGGCATTATAGGGATCTCCGGGGTTTGTTTCGACCCAGGTTGTAAGAAACAGTATGAGCTCAGTATAATTGTGGGCCGCGAGGTAACTGCCGGAAAGCTGGTTCATGATGGCGAAATGGGTTTCATCATCGATATCACTACCGGTCAGAAGGTTTTTCAGCGCAGTCCGCTCAGCGGCAAACTGGTCCGGCCCTCCTCCTGTGTCCGAACAGGACAATACGGTAAAAAGGACGCATACCGCTGGTATAAGTATAAAAATTCGTTTCATGCTATTCTTTTGGATTGTAACACAGGCCGTCTCTTATTGGCAAGACTTAATACTTAGGGTAAAATAATAATGGGAACGTCTGAAAATTGAGGTTTTTGGATATTCCAGGAAAGCACTGAGGTATTCAATCGTGAATACATCGATGCTGCTTTAATGTCTATCGTTCAGGGAGTCAGATATATTATTATGGATAAAAATAATAAAGACGGAATAGGGATATCTGCCCTGGTGCAGCTGCTTATATTGATCGCCGGACTGGCGCTGGTTCTGGCAGGGATCATCCTGTTACTGCTTCCGGTAAGCGGCAACAGCTTCTTTTTCATCCGTCCGATCATAAGTATAGCGGCGGGGGGATTATTTTTATACCTATATTATATTAAATCAAAGAAATCAAAGTTTATATTTTGTTCCGTGTTTTTTGTACTTTCAGGCATACTGTTACTGCTCACGGATGCGGGAATCATTCCTTATAAAACAGATCAGCTGTGGCCCGCGTGGGGAGTAATATGCGGAATAGCCCTGCTTGTGGCGGGTTTTTTCCGTTATAAGAGATTTCATCCTGTTTTTTTTGTTACCGCTGTGGTATTATGTAGTATTGGAGTTTTTTTCCTGCTTTTTTCGCTGAATATCATAGAGGAATCGCTCTCTTATGTTGTGTACCGGTGGTGGCCTATCCTGCTTATCATCGTGGGAACCATACTTATAGGAGTCTTCTTCAGTACCCGGCATTTCAAAAACAGTGAAAAAAATTCCGGGTTTGACGATGAAGGATTTGATGCCGACAGCTGTTAGCGTACAAAAGTACTGCCGTCTGTTTCTGCTGATACTTTCTCTGGGCTTTTCAGCCTGCGCTGGCGGACCTGAGACGGAA
>JAISVD010000259.1 GCA_031271875.1 Spirochaetaceae bacterium
GGAAATCGGCTGTGTACGAAATACCGGAAAAGTATCCGCCGAAGCCAGGCATATTTCTTTTCGTGGATGAAGGAGAGTTGCCTTTGTGATATTCGAGGGATCAAGAAAAAGGATTTACTTGCATATCAGAAGGTACTCTGTGGTGAAACCTCGAAAGCCACCGGGTTACCCTTGAGCGCCGGAGTTCTGAATGACCGCTACCATGTAGTGAGAATGCTGTTTTCGATACTGTATCGGCATGGACTGGTAGAAGAAAATCCAGCGTATGGACTGGGGCTGGATGTAGTAAAGAAAGATCAGAGGAAGCGGCGGGCGATGAGCCGGGCAGAGATCACCCATTTTCTGGAAAGTCTGGATGTGAAAACAGCGAAGGGGATAAGAGACAGGGCGTTATTTGAGTTGATATATTCGTCAGGACTGCGGGTGAGCGAAGCGGCGGGGTTGAAGGCAGGGGACATCGATATAGAAAATCGGCAGATGATAGTGAGGGGAAAGTTCGGAACTGACCGGATGGTGCCATTATCGAAGGTGGCAAAAGATTTTTTGCTTGTCTATTTGGGAAAACGGATACAGTATCCTGAAGAATCGGTGTTTCTGGGAAAATGCGGAGCGATAAAAGCAGAGAGCATCAGCCGATGTTTCCGGGAATTATTAAAAGAGTTGGATATGAATCGACCGGACATAAGCACACATTCTATACGGCATAGTACAGCGACGCACCTGTCTGTTTGAGATGGTGGACGAAGCCTACCTGCGACGGTTGGATAGTATTCTTAATCATTGACAAAATGTATATACAAGTTGTATATTAAATAAAGTGGTGAAGTTATGGGAAAGACAGTCGTACATGGACACTTTGAATGGGATGAGGACAAGGCGGCGTACAACTTGCGTGTGCATAAAATTGCATTCGAGGAAATACTGACCATGTTCGATGACCCGCTTTTCTGGGAGCAACTGGACATCGAGCATTCGACCGTCGATGAAACGAGGTACTTCGGAACTGGGAAGCTAAACGGCTTTGTAGTTGTGGTTTGCAGTTATACGGAGCGTGAGCGGACAAGAATCATATCCGCTCGAATTTCAACAAATGAGGAGGAACAGAAGTATGAACAATGGTGTAAGCAATTTTACAGATGAAAGAATTGCGGAGCTTCGTAAAAATATCAATCTCTCGGATATTCCCGAAATCAAGGATTTTTCCGGTGGACATCTGCGAAACTGGAAGCCGGCAAAAAAGCCTGTATCTTTTCGGATAGACTTGGACAATTTGGAATGGGTGCAGAGCGTGGGTGTAAAAGGCTACCAAAAAAAAATGAATGAGGTGCTGCGCTGGGCGAGGCTGAACGGCTGTCCCATCAAATCTTTGTAGCTGCTTCATCTTGAGTGCATTCGGTTACCTCCCAAAAAAAGTGAATAGAAGCAATCGGAATTCAGTGTCCACGAGTAGGCTTCTCATTTCCTCTCCTCCACGGTCTCGCAGGAACTTGTTCCGAACGACCACTAAAAATGTCGAGTTATAGCCTTCCCCTGTAGATGTTTCTTTCAGGGTTCTCTATTTCCCGCTCTCTGACTAACTTTTTATCATTCCTCCTAATTAATACAGTTAGAGGAAAGTACAAAAATTAGGAAGTTTTGCACTTTCGACCATAGATATAACAAAAATAATTTGTCCTTATTTGACAGACTCTTCCATAATCAGCTTTCCGTCTCCGATTCATCAGCTTCCGTTTCTTCGACATCTACTGAAACTTGCGCTGGTAGAACCTGTTCCGCATCTTCCGACGAACCTTGTTCGGACACAACGCAATCGACTCCGATAACCATATCGGGACTGTCGATATTCAGTATCCGTACCCCCTGAGCGCTCCGTCCCATTACGGATATTCCCGATGCGACGGCGCGGAGGGTTTTACCCTGACTGGTGATACACATGACTTCATCGGTATCCGCCACAGAGATCGTTCCCACAATCTCCCCGGTTTTTTCATTTATGGTATATACCTTCTGTCCCCCGGTGCCCCGTCCGTGGGGGGAGAATTCGGCGTATTCCACCCGCTTTCCGTAACCGAACTCGGTCATAAGCAGTATTTTCGCGCCATCAACAACCCGGAGAGCGCCGGTGAGTTCATCACTTGAAGAGAGTTTTATACCTGTAACGCCCCTGGATGAACGGCCCATGGGGCGGACGCTCTCTTCGGAAATACGCAGAGCCTGTCCCCGGCGGGTTATGAGCATCAATTCATCGGTTCCGGAAGTGAGAATTGCGGTAACCAGCTTGTCTCCGTCATCAAGGCGGATTGCGATGATCCCCCGGGTCTTGGCGTTGACAAAATCCGATGTCTGTACCTTCTTTACCACCCCGCCCGAGGTGGCCATAAAAAGATACTGTTCATCGCTGAACTCCTTCAGCGCAACCACCGTAGTGATCTCCTCGTTCGGAGAAACCATAAGCAGGGATTTTACGTGGGCCCCACGGGAGTTACGGTTCGCTTCCGGTATCTCATGAACCTTCAGCCAATAGGCTTTTCCCTCATTGGTGATAAACAACACATTGTCATGGGTGGAAGCGATAAACAGCTGGTTGATAAAATCATCCTCCGCAAGTTTCGCACTGTTTGACCCTTTCCCGCCGCGGTTCTGTGTCTTGTAGGCAGTAGCGGGAATACGCCTGATATATCCGAGGTTGGAGATGATAACCACCATCTCCTCCTTTTGTATCAGGTCTTCGATATTTATCTCTTCCACCTCATCGGCAATGATATCGGTCCTGCGGTCATCCCCGAATTTGGCGCCCAGCTCATCGGTTTCATCCCTGATGAGCCGGAGTATCTTCTCCGGGTGGGCCAGAAGGTCTTTGAGATGTTCTATAAGGACTTCGAGTTCCGCAAGTTCGGTCTCGAGTTTTTCGATTTCCAGGCTGGTCAGGCGTCCCAGGCGCATATCCACGATTGCCTGGGCCTGGACATCGCTGAAATCAAAGCGTTCCATCAGCGCGTTTTTCGCGGCTTCGATATTCCGGGAGGCCTTTATTATCCTGATGACCTCATCGATGTTCTGGATGGCGATGATAAGTCCGCGCAATATGTGCGCGCGTTCTTCCGCCTTGCGCAGGTCAAATTGGGTACGCCGGGTAACCACCTCCTGCCGGTGCTCCACAAAATAGCGGATGAGATCCTTGAGGGAGAGCGTTTCCGGGCGGCCTTTGACAAGGGCGAGATTTATCACGCCAAAGGAGCTTTGCAGCGCGGTGTGCGAAAAAAGCTGGTTCAGGACAATCTTGGCAATCGCTCCCCGCTTGAGATCGATAACGATACGCATACCATCCCGGTCTGATTCGTCATTCACATGGGCGATCCCGTCGATGACTTTATCCCGCAC
>JAISVD010000261.1 GCA_031271875.1 Spirochaetaceae bacterium
CGATATGTTTTTCAAAAAACCGATTACCCTCAGGAACATATCCGACAGCGTAAGCGTACTTCTTGACAAATGACGACCGGACTCGATATCCGTGCTGTAACCACCCGGATATCGGGACACGTACAGGGCGTCGGATTCAGATACTGGACGGCGGAAACCGCGAAGCAGATGCGCCTCAGCGGGTGGGTGCGGAACCTCGCCGACGGTGATGTGGAGGTTTTCGTACAGGGCCCGCCGGAAACGGTAAAACGGTTCTGTCTTCTCCTTGAAAAAGGCCCTCACCTGAGCAGCGTCACTCATGTATCCGTTGCGGAAGCAGCTCCCGCCAAGCTCACGGGTTTTTCCATCCGGTAATGTCCGGCAGGATCAGTTACCGGGTCCCCGGCAGACCGTCGAGGATCTCACCGGGAACATTTGTAATGATCCCCTGGGCACCGAGGGAAAGGGCATCCGCCGCGTTTTCAGGGGTATTCACGGTCCAGGTTATCCAGGGCCTGCCATATACAGGCGGAACGGCTCCGCCGGAACTTGTTCCAGCAGAACCCGTTCTGCCGATATCGGCGAATGAAGGTTTCATGATGTCGGGCCTGCAGAGCAGCCGTCCCTGCCCCTTCCGCAGGAAAAACGGAATTGTCGGCTCATCGGCGTATATCAGGGCGGTGGGAATATCGCTGTACCTCCTGAAATGAAAAAGCGCCAGAGGATTGAATGAGGAGACAATGAAATTCTCCCGTTCCGGCCTGCGGTTAAGGAGCGCCGCGGTTTCCCTCGCCACATCCCGGCAGCGGAGGGAGTCCGTTTTTATCTCGATGTCAAAGCATCTCCCCCTGCACGCATCGAGGACCTCCTTCAGTGTGGGAATCTTCTCCCCGGCAAAATTCCTTCCAAAAAAAATCCCGAAATCATAACTCCGCAGCTCCTCCAGGGGCATTTTCTCCACCGGGACACAAGCTCTGTCCCCCGGAAGGGGTTCCCCCGAAGGGAGACGGCCCGTGCGGCCGGGGGTGTCATCGTGGATAACCACCAGCTCTCCGGTAGCGCAGAGATGTACATCAAGCTCAATCCCCGGAGCGCCGAGTTGTCCCGCCAGCAGGAAGGCGGCGAGGGTATTTTCCGGGGCAAGGGCGGATGCTCCCCGGTGGGAAAACACTAACGGGCGGGGAAAACCCGGGAGAAATTCAGTGTTCATACTATAACTATAGCGGAAATACCTGCGGAAGTATATTAAAAATTCTTCCGCAGGGAGTCAAAATCCGTAAAAAACGAGGTGTAATCTATCGGGCAATTCCCGCCATAGCGGCAGCAACGCCCTCTTTACAGCCGGGTTACTCAGGTCTCCCCGTGTTTGACCCGGTCGCCCTCTTCCGCCTTTTTCGCGTCGTTCCATTTATCCATTGTTCCCACAAGGTAACCCGTTATGCGCCTGATCCGTTCGAATCCGATATCCTTTCCGATCTGCATATATCGTACTGTTTCACTGTCTGTTACTTCGGGCAGTACCTTTTCCATAAGAATATTGCACTGGCTCATACATACTCCTTGATACTTCTTTCTTTTTCCATCATCGCGAACCGGGAATAAAACTGTTACGGGTTTCAACGAAACACAAAACAGTATTATCATGCTTCCGTCCGCAGTGTTTTTCTATGGAATTTGTTCGGTAACTTGAAGTTACCGAACGAGTCTCTCATCCCGCTATTATCAGTTGATGCCGATAAATTGCGGCATGGAGGGATATCTCCTCCGCAGCTCCGCAAGTTTTTCGGGCGCGATTGCTTCTCCCTCCCTGCGTCCGCAGCGGGGGCACTGGTCTCCGATGATTCCCACGTAGCCGCAGACCGGGTCCCGGTCAACGGGATGGTTGATGGAACCGTAGCCGATGTTCATGTCGTGCATGTATCTGATGACCGACATGAAAGCGTCCAAGTTTCCTGAGGGATCGCCGTCCATCTCTATATAGGTGATGTGTCCCGCAGGGGTAAGGGCATGGTAGGGCGCTTCCCTGCGGATCTTCTCGGACGCCGAAATGGAGTAATATACGGGAACATGGAATGAGTTTGTATAATACTCCCTCTCTGTCACACCGGGAATTATCCCGTAGCGTTTTTTGTCCATCTCGATAAAACGGCCCGATAACCCCTCGGCGGGTGTAGCGAGGAGGGTAAAATTCAGCGCCGTTTCAGCACTTTTCCGCTGGGTAAAATCATACATAAAACGGATGATATTCAGTCCCTTCTCCTGGGCCTCATCGCTTTCTCCGTGGTGGCGGCCATAGAGTGAGATGAGGGTTTCCGCAAGTCCGATAAATCCTATGGAAAGGGTTCCGTGTTTCAGTACCTCACGGATATCATCATCCGGGTCAAGGGCGCCGCTGTCCAGCCATATTCCCTCGCCCATGAGAAAGGGGAAGTTGCGGACCTTCTTTTTCGCCTGAATTTCAAAACGGTCAAGGAGCTGTTTCGATACCAGCTCCATTATTTTTTCCAGGGAGGTAAAAAAGGCGGTTTCGTCCCCCTTTGCCTCGATGGCAAGCCGGGGAAGGTTTATCGATGTAAAGGAGAGGTTCCCCCGCCCGAATACGGTCTCCTTGCTTCTGTCGTGGCAGTTGCCGACTACCCGGGTACGGCAGCCCATGGTGGCTATCTCCGTCTCCGGCCTGCCGGGTTTGTAATACTTGAGGTTGAACGGCGCATCCAGGTTTACGAAGTTAGGGAAGAGCCGTTTCGCGCTGCACCGGCAGGCAAGTTCAAAAAGGTCGTAGTTGGGGTCTTCGGGGTTGTAGTTTACCCCCTCTTTGAGCTTGAATATCTGGATGGGAAAGATAGGGGTCTCCCCGTGTCCCAACCCCGCTTCTGTGGCGCGGAGGATATTGCGTATGACCATACGCCCTTCGGGCGTTGTATCGGTACCATAATTTATAGAAGAAAAAGGCGTCTGTGCCCCCGCCCGGGAGTGCATGGAGTTGAGGTTATGCACCACCGATTCCATCGCCTGATAGGTACGACGCTCTATTTCCGGTTCCGACACCGAAAGGGCAAAGGCGATAGCCTGGGCCGCTCCGGGTACGGCGAGTTCCGCCTCAAGGGTTCTGAGATAGCTGTTGTTGTTGGAAAGGGTCAGCTCCTGTCCGCTCTTCTCCGCGGCCCTCTTTATCACCGCCCTGATCTCCTCCCGCTGCCATTGTCTGTCCGGTTCCAGCAGAAGCAGCGCCTTCCGGATATTGTCCGCCACGATTTTGCGGTATGATTTTGCCACACCCTTGGCAAGGGCGTAATCAAAGTTGGGAATACCCTGTCCCCCGTGCTGGTCGTTCTGGTTGGACTGGATCGCGATACACGCGAGGGCGGCATAGCTTTGTATGTCCTGGGGTTCCCGGAGAAAGCCGTGTCCGGTATTGAAACCGCCGGTAAAAAGACTGTCTATATCGATCTGACAGCAGGTGGTAGTCAGTGAGTAAAAGTCAAAATCATGGATGTGTATCCAGCCTTCGGTATAGGCCTTTGCCTGCTCCTCGGTGAGCAGATGCGCGGTGTTATAGGACTTTGCCGCGGCGGAACCGAGCTGGAGCATACTGCCCATAGAGGTATTTCCGTCAACATTGGCGTTGTCCCGTTTCAGATTGGAGGTGCGGGCATCCGCATTGGTAATCTCATCGCAGGCCTGCATGAGGGCCGTGTTTGATTCCCTTACCTTTGTACGCTGTGCCCGGTACAGGATATACTTCTTTGCCGCTTCATCATATCCCGCATGCATAAGAGTACGCTCTACTTCATCCTGAATTGCCTCAATCCGGTAACTGTTGTCTCCGGATTTTTCGAGTCCCTCCCGGACCCTGTTCGCGAGTTCCGCCGCCGCCGCCGCATCTTCCCTCCCTGCGGCTGTAAGCGCTTTCAGAATAGCCTGCGCAATTTTTGTCTCATCATACAGAACAACTCTGCCGTCGCGCTTGGTGATACTGCGCGCTTTCATGGTGTGCACAGAAATGCTTCCCCCCTACTCTTTTCAGTATAAACCCCTGTATATAGTGTGTCAATAAAAATCGAACCACTATATACAGGGGTTTTTCACCATTTTTCGTAATTCTTTTCATCATGATGAATTACTGCAAAACGACATTAGTAAAGGCATGAGAAAAAAGTCTGCCGAGCATGAGCCGCAAATTGAGACCATACAGGTAAGTCTGCACCCTTTCGGGTTACCCCCAATCTTGAAGGGCTATGCGCTCCATTACTGAACGTTTATCCGCCTCAGATGCACAGACGGATACGGCCTCTCTCTGATTAACGGCTCTTTTTTCGTTGCTGTTTTTCTTCATGTTTTTGATTTTCTTTTTTGAC
>JAISVD010000122.1 GCA_031271875.1 Spirochaetaceae bacterium
CGTTTCTTTCCATCATACAGGGAGCGGACAGCGCCGAGGTAGAACCTGTCCGGTTCGGTAACCGCAAGCATGTACAGGAGGGGTTTCAGTATCCTCATGTCATACCCGTTATTCCTCACATATCCCGCATCGGTGATGAGGCTCCGTTCCCCTGCGCTGTTCACCGTTGTAACGGCGGCGAAAAAGTCACTTGTCACATCGACCCCCGATTGGGGATAGAGAGTGTTTCTTCCGGTGTAGGCTGAAACAGCCGCGGCGGCAAGGTTCCTGGTCCAATCAAGCCCGAACCAGGGTTCCCGCTTCTCCTCCCAACCCTCAAGCCAGTTGGTCCCTGTTACGGTTGCGGTCTTGAGGGGAGATATCTTCAGAAAGGAACCGGTAAGGGGCTTGATAATGCCGTCCACGATCCATTTAACAAACCCCGAACAGTTTACATCCAGCTTTCCGCTTTCGGTGTCCGCAGTTTGCGGCGGAACCGGAAGAATCCCGTCGGCAATGTTCACCGCACGTCCGTTTTCATCATAGGCGGCATCTTCAACATACTCAAATCTGGAAAGATTTTCCCGTATCAGGGTAATTGTCTTCCGGGTATTGTCATAGTCCAGGGGATTGGGCTCCGCGTACTTGCGCAGCAGGTCCCTCCGTACCAGCCGGAGGAGCTCCGCTGAAGAAAGGGTATACAGTTTTTCAAAGGATACCCCCAGGGGCACATTGCGGCCCGGATACGCGCCATACAGATACAGTTCCGCACGGGAATTCCGGCCTCCGGGGAAGAACTGGAGATATATCTCCGGCGAGTCCCCCGGATACAGGCGGATACGCACAGGCTCGCCGGAGTTTCTGTCCCGGTAGAGTATCCAGCTTCCCCGGCCGTTTACCGGATATGTTCCGTCAGCGGCACGGGGCGCAACGGCAACAGCCGTGTACAGGGTGGTTTCCTCCCGGCTCACCCGGAAGCTTACCCCCTTTGAAGTCTCCAGAATCAGCGGTTCCAGCTTTCTCATGGAAGCGATGGATTCAATAAACCAGTCACCGGCAACCTTTTCACGCACTTCAACTGAATCCGCTATTGCGGACGGCACGGCGGAATAACCTTGAGCGGACAGCGCCGCAGTACAGCAGATGAGGAGAAAAGAGGTTACAGCGATACGAAACAGTTTTCCGATATCCATGGTTATCAACAGTATCGGCGTTTTTTACTGGGGAAAAGAGAGTTGTAAAGCACTTTTTGGTTTATTCTATCCGGTTTATAAGTTCCAGTTTTTTATATCTTTTTTATTGTTTCAATAATTCCAATTAGTATTACCGCTATCCCAGAGACTATATTTCCAAATATCAGTATATTTGAGATCAGTCTATTGAAACACTCTTTCCTTTTTACAAGAATTTTATGAACCAAAAATGGAATAAAACCGGCTATTCCTATTACCAGAGAAAATACCCATCTTGTTTGCGGATACAGAATAATACAATACAAGCCATAGAAAAAAATGAATACTACAGGAATATGAAAAAGTAAAAATCCAGTTATTTTTCCAGGCAATTTGAGGATTTCCCATTCTTTTTCATACCCTGATTCTATTTCGTGCAAAAGCAATAATGAAACATTTAATATGTAAAAAAATTCCAACATACCATTTCTCCAAATATCACGCTTATTATATTGACAAGTTTCCAGACTTCAAACCGCTTCTATTCTTCATCAGTGAGGGTTTTAATAATACTGTTCATTTCTTCGTTGACTTCTTTGTTATACGTCGCCGACAGTCTGTAGTCGTTTATGTCCATCTGAATACCTCATGGGGAAGTATATTCTGATTCAGCTATTTGTCAACAGATTATTCTATCCGGTTTATTAGTTCCAGTTTTTTTATATCTTTATAATGCTTTATATTGTTTGATATTAATTTTCCATTATTATTTCTGTAATACAGTCTACATCAGACTTATCCCAGATATTAAAATACTGCAATATATCCTCTTGAGTCTTTTGTATAGGGTTGGTAAATGTTATAATCACCTCATAATTCTCTTTTATAGGTAAAGGTTCCGCAAATTTAAATTTAGTTCCATCATAAATGGCCTTAACTGCATACATAAACTACCTCCGATTTTATAGTTTATATTATAGTATGCGTTCGTTCTTTTTTACAAGTCTTTATACTGTATATTTTTTTGTATCCCTTTGCCTTATGCAACCTAATGTTACAGTTGTTGAGGATGATCTGGCGGGCTGTGAGAATGAAGCGAAGTATAATGGCTTCATCAATGAAGTTGACAGTCAACCTGAACCCCAAGGAGTGTAACAACGCTACGTATACGCTCTGACTTGAAGAAACAGTCTGTAAAAAAAGACTGTTTCTTCAAGTCATGCGAACAATAAATTTCACTTTTGACAGATGCTTGACTTATAGCATGTTCTAATAATTCTTGAAAACTGTAAAAACCATAAATTATATTAGCTAAATGGACTCAATCAATAAACAATATTTTTATATCTTTACCTTTAGGGAAAGATTGTATTATTTCATTTGAATATCCATTCATAGAGGGAAAAGATGGCAACAAATTTGGCTATAGATGATGATTTATTGGAAACCGCCCTGCAAATCAGCGGGCTTAAAACAAAGAAGGACACAGTCAATACAGCATTGGAAGAATTCATTAAAAGAAGGAAAACGGAAGATGTAATATCCCTGTTTAATACTGTGGATTACGATACAGAATATAATTATAAAACGCTACGAAACAGAAAATGAAGGTATTGGTAGATACGTCTGTTTGGTCATTGGCTTTTCGAAGAAAAGAGAGGGATGAAAGAAATAATAAAATTGTTGCTGAACTTATCAATTTAATCAGAGATCTTCGTGTTTCTATTATAGGGCCAATTAGACAGGAATTACTATCCGGGATATCCGAGAAAAAAACATTTGAAGAATTGAAAGAAAAGATGCAAGCCTTTACTGATTATGTAATTCAAACCGCTGATTATGAAGCTGCCGCAGAATTTTCAAATAAATGCAGAAAGAATGGTATACAAGGTTCTCATAGAGAGTTTTTAATTTGTGCGGCGGCAGTCCGAAATGAGTGGGAAATATTTACTGAAGATACAGCTTTTTTGAATTATAAAAAACATATACCTATAAGATTGTATAAAATACATCTGTAAATACAATCTACATCAGATGTATCGTTAGAACATGCAATCTTTTCACCGGTACGCTTATATGAGACGTATGGCTCAGCAGAGCTGAACTCTGCTGAGCCGTTTCGTTAAGCCGCGCATACATCCGCTACTCAACCTTAAACCGTGCAACCTCCCGCATCAACAGATCGATATTCTCCCGGTTCTGTCCGCACAGGTCATTCACACGGTGAATCGCCGTATTGATATGCTCCGCGCCTATCGCCATTTCGTTCATTCCGCCGGTGATCTCCTGTGTGGCTATCTCAAGATTCTTGCTTTCCCGGATGACCTCTTGCGAACCCTCAAGCATCTCCGTGGAACCGCTCCGTACACGCCCGGTAATTTCGTTCACGTTGCCGATGGCTTCCAGTATTTGCTTGCTCCCCTGTCCCTGCTCCTCCATAGCGTTGCGGATGTTTTCCTCCTGCTGCGCCACGATCTTGACCCCTGAATCTATGGCCTCAAACTTGGTCAGCACGTTTTCCGTTGAGCGGGTAATTTTGTCGATGGATTCTTTTATCTTTTTGAGAACCGTGCTTATGGTCTTGGATTGTTCGCCGGAATTCTCCGCGAGTTTCCGTATCTCCTCGGCAACAACGGCAAAGCCCTTTCCGGCCTCACCCGCGTGGGCCGCCTCAATGGCGGCGTTCATCGAAAGCAGATTTGTCTGGCTGGCGATATTTTCCATCACCGCATTGATCTCTATAAGCCCTTCGGACTCGTGGGCGATCTCCTGTATGTCGGCGGCCACGTCCTGTAATCCTGTGCGGCCCACTTCGGAAGATTCCAGCAGTTCATGGACATTGCCGGAATTTTTTATCAGCGTCTGGGTAACGGATTGAACATTGGCCAGCATCTCCTCAATGGCCGAAGAGGATTGGGCAACGCTGGCGCTCTGATGCTCCACATGCCCATTGAGCTTGTCGATATTGACCGTGATCTGTTCCATTGTCGCGTTGGTCTCGGTAACGCTGGCGCTCTGATTGATAATGCGGTCCTTGATACTCTCGGTGTTGGCGGTGATCTCATTCATCGCCGCAGCTGTCTCGGTCATGTTGGCGGCAAGGTTTTTGCCAATGTCCGACAGGGTCACAGCCTGCCTTTTTATGCCCAGCACCAGGGACTTAATCTTTTTTACCGTCTCGTTGAAGTATGTGGAAAGCTCCCCCACCTCATCCCGGGATTTGGCGGGGATATTCACGGTCAAATCTCCCTCCCCTTCGGAGATATCCTTGAGGATCAGCGCCACTGCGGCGATGGGTTTGGCAATGGTTCTGGACAGGAAAAAGGCGATAACAGCCACTGCCAGGATCATAACGACGCAGATCAGAGCCGCCCCGTACATCAGTTTTAAGATAGGCGCCATAACTGTTTTTTCCGGAACCGCTACCACAACGGCCCAGGGGGTGTTTGTTTTTCCAATAGTCACAGGTACTGAATACACGCGCATATTCATCCCGGTTTCACTGTTGAAAATCTTCCAGGAAAAAGGGGTTCCGCTTTTTATCGCCTGGGAAAAATCAGCAAGGTAATCACCTATCAGGGCCTGTTCGGTTTCGGCCATATTTTTGCCCAGCCGGCTGGGATCGGGGTGGGCGCAAATCATACCTTCGTTGCTGAAAACATAAGTCTGGCCGTCCCCGAAGGGCTTAACCGCCATTGCCAGGGTCTGAATCTGCTCTATGCTCATATCCATTCCCGCCACGCCGAGGGTCTTTCCGTTCCTGTTGATCGGCGAAGTCAGACAGGTAATAAGCATTCTCTCGCCGTCAATAGTATCCATGAAGGGTTCAATAATTGATTCGCGGCCGGTTCTCAGGGGAATCTGGTAGTAAAGGCCGTCAATTCCGGGATCATCGCAGTACTGCATGATGGTAATTTCCGATACCGCGCTCCCTCCCGACGGCAGCCAATAGGAGATAAATCTGCCGGTGGCATCGCTTTCCGTGGTTCCCGCGTACCGGGCGTCAAAACTGTCGAGAGTCCCCGGCTCCCACACCGACCAGATTCCGGTAACTTCCTGATTTGCCAGTACCAGGCTCTTGATCATGGAATCAAAGAGTGAGCGCCGCTGGACTTCAGGATACACTTCGTACTGATCAAACATCTGCCTGGTGGTTCTCATGATGTCCATATAGTAATCAAGATACAATTGTATTTTGGAACTTACCTCTTCGGCGATTTTGACGGCATTTTCATCCACCATTGTGGTAATCGCGGAACGGGAACGGATCACCAGAAATCCCCCCAGTATCCCGACAGCCGCCACATTAAGAATTACCATGCTCAGAATCAATTTAATGCCTATTTTCATATGATAACAACTCCTGAACTGATACTCTATTCTACCACCTTTCAGATAAACCGTAAACATTAAATTCCCGCCATGGTATGTTGTCTGCACATAAAAAAGCCCGCGGAGTTTTCCGCGGGCTGAAATCCGTACAGGTTCGGAATTGCTTCTAGTTCACGCTATCCACCAGTTCCCGCTCTTCAGATCTGTTGCGGCGGAGAAGGTCGATACCCTCGTTGCCGTCGGCCTCGATAAGCGCCGCCATGCCGGGGTTATCCCGGAAACGCAGAACGTTCAGCATAAAGATGTTCAGCTTGTTGATGATATTCGGGGGAAGCATGTTGCCGTCCACTTCAACGGACATGGTCGGGAAGTTCCGCTCCCGTGCCCAGGGGGTGTAGATTCCCTCGATGACCCGCCCGATGAGACAGGCGAAGGGTGAAATGTTGATGACCCCGCTGTAGCCCTCCTCCATCGCTGTGGCGGCGGCCCCCGAGGAAACAGCGATCTCCGAATTCAGCTCCAGATTGAGGAAATGATCGGTGGTGTTCTTCATGATCTTGTCCATGTCGTGCGGATGGGGCGGCACCAGATCGGCCTTTTTCAGCATGGCCATGGCCTTCTTTTCCACACTGTGCTTCCACTTCTCTTCTATATTAAACGCGATCAGGCTGCGCATCTCCCTGCTGAAGGGGCGCTTCCACCAGGGAAGGAGCTTGTACCGCTTGCGCATATCGTAGTGCTTGACAAAGTCCGTATAGTGTATCCACTCGGCGATACCCGACACCTTGGCGATGATCCCCCTTGCGGAAAGGTGCTTGACCAGCTCGTCTACCGCGAAGTCGTCCCGGCGCACAAAGATTTCGCCCACCACGAGAACCCGGGGTACATCGTGGATGCTCTTTTTGAGGGGGATCTTCGCGAACTCGCCGGCCATGGACTTGAGAGTCGGCATGAGCCGCTTCATATCCGCCTGCATCTCCGAAAGCATCCGCTCAAGCTGGACATCGTATACCTCCAGGGCCTTTTCGGGTTCCGCCGCGCAGGTGCGGAGGCTGGTCTGTACGTCCTTGAGGTAGTCGCCCACAACAAGAGCGTTCCAGAAGTTCATGGTGAACGCCGTTCCCAGGCCGCCGTAGGAGTTGTCCGCGCTCAGGGTGAACACCACCACATTATCGATCCGCAGATCCTTGAAGAGATTTTCGTAGAACACGAAATACTGTCCTGTGCGGCAGGGGCCGGTGGTGATGGGCACGAAGAGGAGATATATCTCATCCTTCCGGTACTCCCTGGACGCCATAAACTGGAGCGCCCCGCCGAGTACCAGCTGGGAGGGAACGCACTCCTTTCCGGAGGCGTAGTTGCGGGCATAGTGGAGTGTGGTCGCCGTGGCCATGGGCATGGGCATGGCGTTAATCCCCTTGGATTGCAGCGCGGCGCTGACCATCTTTGTGGACACATCACCCATGTTGGAGATGATAATCTTGACCTTGGGGTTCCCGATTATCGAAATCTTCTCGCCCGAGTTGCTGTTGAGTATGTGGAGGGCTTCCTCTTTGGTGTTCCCCACAAACCGGAGACCGTTATCGTAGCGCGCCCCCTCCTCCTTGTCGAGCTTGGCCTTGTAGCCGTCGATGATGTCGAGGAACGCCTCCACCCGGGTGTCCACACCGGCATCCGCGGAGTGGGAATCCAGCTCCAGCACGAGGAATGGCTTTGTCCCCTGTATCCAGCGCAGATAGTGGAGCATAAACGAGTCCGGCGCGCAGGAGAAGTTGGTCACATAGGTGAGATAGAGGTTCTTCTCCTCCTTGATCACCCGCGCCGCCTTCATGTCCTGCTGACCGTAGTACCAGTACATATTGGGGAATATTTCCTCACCCTCAAAGGGCAGAATATCAAAGGGAATAACCGAATAGTTTCGGCTGGTAAATTTCTTGGGGATACCCATATTGGCTTCCCGGGTAAATGCGTTATAGGGACGCCCGAGCAGAGCGATAACCGGACGATCCCCCTTCCGGGCGTCCGACAGGGCCTCCACGCCGAGCTCCTTCATCTTCCTGAAGAACTCCTCCTGCTTCTCCATAGCCAGTTCGAAAGCCGCCTTTATCTCGCTTTCCGGGATGTCCAGCCGCTTGCCGAACTCGTAAAAGAGCTCCAGAGCCTTCTTGTTTCCGAACTTGAAACTCACCACCAGTTCCAGTATCTTGTCCTGCGCCTCGGGGAAAGCCTTCCTGATATAGTAGGGAAGGCTCTGAGTGATGGGACAGAAGTTGGCGTGTACATCGGTTTCATAGCTCGGCATGTCCCGGAAGTGGGGAACGAAGATGTAATCGCACCCCTTGTCGAGGATATCCTGAACCGCGCCGTGGGCGATCTCCGCAGGGAAGCAGTAGGCGCTTTCGGTTTTCGCCACGCCTGAGTGGGCGATTTTGTCGGAGAGCACGGTCTTGATTCCCAGGGCATTAAAGAACCAGGCATAGAGGGGGTAGAGCGTATGCACCGAGAACGCACGGGGAATACCAACGGTGTAGTTCCGTTTTGCAACGAAATCCTCATGTCTAGGGGCGCAGACAGTGAAGAGCAGGTCAGACCGCTTCTGTACATAATCCACCACACCGTCAGCGGACTGGATCTTCTTTCTGCTGTTGGTGTATTTGGAACAGCGGCCGCCGAACATATAGGTGGTTCCGTTCACTTTCAGTATCTGGATAGGACAGTAGTTCTCGCAGGATTTGCAGGTGAACACGCTGTCGTAGATGATCTCGGTTTCGAGGATTTTATCGATATCGAAGGATCCCTTCTCCAGAAGTCCGTCCTTGTATTTCTCTTTTGCCAGAATACCGACCCCGAAGCAGCCCATCAGTTCCGGGCTGGGGGGAACCATGATCTCCTTGTTCAGGAGCATGGCGAAGGCCAGGGGCACGGCCTTGTTCTTGGCGACCCCGCCCTGGAGGAATATGCGGTTTCCCACGGTTCTGTTACCGACCACCCGGTTGAGGTAGTTCGAAACGATGGAGGTGACGATACCGGCGGTGATGTCCTCCCGGGAAGCGCCCTGCTGGATCGCCTTGCGGATATCCGAGTTGATGAACGCCGAACAGTGCTCTCCGAATTTCAGCGGCTCCTTTGCCTGGAGCGCTATGTCTCCGATCTCCGAGGCGGAAGCGATATTCAGGTCTCCCGCGGCGGACTCCTCAAGGAAGGAGCCTGTTCCCGCGGAGCAGGCCTCGTTCATGGCGTAATCTATCGGCACCTTGTTTTTCAGGAGCACGTATTTCGCGTCCTGCCCGCCGATCTCGAATATGGTGTCCACGTCGCCGGCAAAGTAGGTAGTGCCGTAGGCGTGGGCGATGATCTCGTTATACACGCCGGGGGTTTCGAGGAAAACCCCCAGTATCTCCCGGGAACTTCCGGTGGTTGCCGACAGGGTGATGCGGATATCCGCGGAACCGATATCCGGGCAGCCCGTATCGGCGAGGATCTTCGTCTTCACCTCCTGAAGGCAGAGCTTGAGGGCCTTTACCGGGTCGCCGTGGGTGCGTCCGTAGTGGGAGGCGACGACTTCATTGCTCTCCATGTCGATGAGGCAGACCTTTGTCGTGGTGGACCCGCCGTCAACGCCGAGGATGTACTCCCGCCCCTTCTCCACCTTTTTCTCCGGGTGCTCGAAGTATTTCACCCTGCTGAGCTGGCTGGTGAGGGGCTTGTACCGGGCGAACCGCACGTCATTGTGCTTGAAGAGGTCTTTTTCAG
>JAISVD010000204.1 GCA_031271875.1 Spirochaetaceae bacterium
GTATACCATTTCAGGGCGATCTCGTTTACATTCCAAAGAGGACAGAAAACACATAGCTAGCGGATCGCCGCGAGATAGGGAGTATAGCGTCGATCTGTACCTCAAGCCCGCCGGAACCGCCGACATGGGCGAAATCGGTTCCGATGGTCTTGCGCGCGGGATACCCTGATATGGGAATCGGAGAGGAGGCTTCCGGTATGTACTTGACCAATCAGTAAATACCGTAGATAGTGGACTCAATGAACATGGGCTAAAATCCTGCCGGATTTTAACAACAGTTCTACATCAACATTTTTTTGGAGGTTTTTATGTCAGATGCAGCGGTACTTAAAAAACTAGATATTGTCGCTACCATTAAAGATGGCATCGCTATCGGAATGAAGAACATTGGGCCCATCCTGGTGAATGTTCTGCTTTATTTGGTAACAGTGTGGATTCCCTATTTGAATGTGGGAACGACTATCGGCTTGGTAATCGGTATTGTTTCAAAAGCCAGCAGAGGAGAAGCTATTTCGTTTACCGAAATATTTGATTCTAAGTATCGAAAATATATGGGTGAGTTTTTCCTTGCCGGCGGACTGGTTTATATGGGCATCCTTGCAGGAATGTGCCTTTTCATTATCCCCGGCATTGTCATTGCCATTGCGTGGAGTCTGGCGCTGCTTTTGGTTGTTGACAAAGGGAAGAATCCCATCGAAGCGATAACTCTGAGCAATAACTGTACCTATGGCAATAAAGCACGAATATTCGGCGTGAATTTCATACTCTTCCTTGTTTATTGTATAGCAGTGGGTATCTTTTCTCTTATTCCGATTCTTGGGATGATTCTCATACTTGCTGTTGTCATTATCTATTGTTTTGCCTTTATCGGTTTACAGGCCAGTATTTATAAACAATTAACTGAGAATATCTAAGGAGCGGTAAAACCGCTCATAGCGGTTTTAGTTTTACGCTGAAGTTTTGTACGGATTAGGCTGATCGTATGCAAAGGATACATACCCCGCCCTGAAAGGCGGGGTTGTTAATTACCATTATCTGTCATGATAATTGGTATTCCCTGTGGGATAGCGCAGTACACAATTCCAGACCGATGTTCTTTCTTTGACTTTTGCGGTAAATTTCAGTACCTTATCTGCATGAAACATATACCGGAATATCCTGCCTCTTCACCGCTGATATGGGAAATGTATGATGATTTATATCCGTCGCTTAACAATCTGAGCGATGGCATCTCTGAATTTACCTTTCCCGGGCTGTTTCTTTTCAGGTTCAAATACAATTACCATATTTCACGGATTGGGGAAAACGTTCTTATTCTGACAGGTGAGTATAGAAAAAAGACCTTTTTTTCAACCCCCTCAGCCGTGCCGGAAAAACCGATACTTGACGCGCTTTTTGATAAATACAGGGTATGGAAAAATATGCCCCCGTCAATTGTCGAAACAGAGGGGGCGATCATCACTTCCTGGGGATATAGTATAGAAGAGGACAGAAATAATTTTGACTATCTCTATGACCGGAAGGAACTTGCCGAACTTTCGGGAAAAAAATTTCACAAGAAGAAAAATCTGGTGAATTCCTTTGTTTCATCATATCAACATGAGATAAAACCCCTGGATTGCGTTACCCGTGATGATGCTCTCGCCGTTCTTGAGCAGTGGCGCGGCGGCAGGGAAGACGAGGGAGATTACAGTTCCGCCAAAGAAGCCCTGCAATATCTGGAAAAACTGCCCCTCACGGGAATAATCGTATACGCCGACGGAAAACCAGCGGGTTGGACCCTGGGGGAACCCCTTGCGGCAGGAACCATGTTTGCCGTCCATTACGAAAAAGGGCTTGACGGATATCACGGTATCTATCAATTTGTTAACCAGGCTTTTGCCGCAGGGCTTCCCGATACGGTTATCACCATCAACCGGGAGCAGGATATGGGAGAACCGGGTATGAGGCAGGCAAAAATGACTTACCGGCCCTGCGGGTTTGTAAAGAAATGTACCGCTGTCAAGACAGTTCTGTAGATTTCTGCTGATTAAATAGAAAAAGGCTTTCAGGCGCCGGTAAAACGTATAATATGGATACAGTATTTTCATTATTGATTCTTCTGGCTTGCATTACTGCGGGTTATTTACTGGAAACAGCGGGGCTCATTCCCCTGAAAAAGGCGCTGGATACCCTGTTTTCTGTAGTTCTCTATCTTCTGCTTTTCTCGATGGGCCTCAGACTTGGGCAGAGCCGGGAGATACTTTTACGGATCGGTGAAGTTGGGGCGCTGGCAGTTCTGGGGGCGGTCTTTTCGAGCCTGGGAACGGTAATATTCCAGGTTCTGCTCAGACCACTGTATGTAAAACTGGACAGGGATAGACTTTACGAACTGGATCGTCCGGTACTCCGGGGGGCCGGGGAAATTCTTGCAATGATACCGGGACACCTGAAAAAGCCGGCGCTTCTGCTTGTGATCGTTATCGCCGGGGTGGTGTCGGGATACCTGCTGCCTCCTGTACCCTTCCTGATGGACGGAACATTCAGTTCGGTGATACTCAACGGACTCCTCTTTATTGTCGGTATCCAGATGAAACGGGGCGGAGTTAACATGAAAAAGGCGCTGCTCCAGCCGGCAACCATTATACTGCCGATTGTGACGGTCACCGGAACGCTTCTCGGTGTGCAGTTGACGCGCCTTTTTATCCCCGGCCTTACCCTCGGCAGGGCGCTTGCGCTGGGGGGCGGCTTCGGCTGGTACAGTCTCTCGGGGGTACTCATATCCGCACTGGGGGATCCCCTGCTGGGGACGGCCTCCTTTCTCGCCAACATGCTCAGGGAAGTCCTTGCGCTGGTTCTCATATCATTCCTCAGTTTTACCGGAAGATGTGAATCCGGCATAGGCGTCGCCGGAGCCACAAGCATGGACGTGACACTTCCGCTTATCGAACATACATACGGCCCCCGGACCGTCCCCCTGGCCTTTGCTCACGGGGTGATACTGACGGCGATCATCCCTTTTCTGATTCCCCTGTTCATGAAGATTCCATAACAGGGCAACGTATTATAGAAAAATGGTAAGTATATGCAGGCTGCCGATTGACCGGGATCCGCACGCCGGGAATCCGCAGTATTTCCTTTTGGGTTTTCTTATTTTAGTTATACTGCCTTTAGCCTGAGGCATTGCAAAGCGCCGCGTTTTTCACTAACCTGTTAGGGACAGGATAACGATAAAAAGAGAGTCAATTGCAAAATCTCACCCGAGTTTTGCAATTGACTCAAGCGACAGAGTAAATCCGGAGGTGATGAATGCAGTTTATCAGTACCAGAAATGCCGAAAAAAGACTGAATTTTTCACAGACCATACTTGACTGTATGCCCCCAGATGGAGGTATGTATGTTCCCGCAAATGAAGAGAACCTGAGACCCTGGATACTCTACATGAATGAAACCACATCCTTTCAGGGGATTGCGGGAACACTGACATCGGCGCTCCTCAAGGAAGAACTCAGCCCCGTCGTGTCGGAACGGATCGCGGCAAAGGCGTTTCCGTTCAGCCCCAAACTCAAGAAACTCAGCGGTCATCTGTACAGTCTTGAACTGTACCACGGTCCCACCGGGGCCGACGGCGACTTCGGCATCTCATATCTTGCATCGTGTCTCGAACATATACTCATCATGCAGGACAGGGACGCGGTTATCATATCCGCGGTTTCCGATGATACCCCCGGGGTATGCGTTGCGACCGCCCTGCGGGACAAGAAAAGGCTCAATGCCATACTCCTCTACCCCAAGGGAACAATGAAGGGGCTGAATGAGCGGGACTTTATCTGGAACGGCGGTAATGTGTATCCCGTGGAGGTGAACGGTCCGGTGGAGTCGTGCTACCGGATGATGCGGGAGATATACGCTGACCGAGGGTTCGTATCGGAGTACGGACTTACCCTGGCAAATACGGTAAATATCGGAAGACTGCTCCCCCAGACGTTTTTTTACATGTACGCCTTTGCCCAGCTGAAAAAGGAGGCATCAGGGGATATCTATTATGCCATGGCTGCCCGGAACTACGGAAATCTCGTGGCGGGTCTCTACGGCTGGAAATTTTCGCTGCCCGTAAACGGATTCATAACCGACAGCAGTCCCGCCCTCGGAACCGATGTGACGGGACGCTGCCTGGTCCTCGATTCGGTGGTACCCATACATACCCGGGCTCATGCCGACCCGGTTACCCCCTCAAACCTGGAGAGACTCGAAGAGGTATTCGCCGCCCATCCGGTGATACTGAGGACAATGGTTTTTCCTGCGGAAGTGACTGAGGCAAAGCAGGCGGAAGCGGTAAAGGAACTTTTTGTCAAATACGGAGAGCTCACCTCCCCCCATACCGCCAGCGCCTACGCTGCAGCCCGTGCCCGGCAGGATATCGTAGAGGAGGATGACAGCAGTGTCGTCCTGATATCCCGGACACACCCGGCGTTTTACGCGAACATACTCAAGGTGCTCTGCGGAGAGGAACCGGAGATGCCCGATCACATAAGGAAACTCTATGAACCGGTCACCCCGAAATATAAAATTGAAGCTGATATTTCAGCTGTTCAGGATATCCTGAACGAAATAAGGGGATGAATTTCATGAAGAAAAGCTGTTCCTTATCGGCGGTATCTCCTTTTATCGCGCTCCTCACCCTTTCCCTGCTGGCGGCAGGCTGTTCCGCAAAGGCTGACCGGGCCTACAGCTCTGTCCCTGCGGCCTATGAATCGGATCGGGCATCCGGCAGAGCGGGGCTTTATACAGAAGCGGCGATGGACACAGCCGAGGCAGAAATGGGCTCAGGTCCTGAAGCGCAGACAGACAGGAAACTGATCCTCGAAGGCACTATCAGTATTGAAGTCCGGGATCTTTCCGAAGCGGAGGAGGCGGTAAAACACTGGAGCAGAGTCTCCGGCGGGTATATCGCCTCATCATCACTGAGCGAACAACGCCTGTACTGCACCATCCGCCTGCCGGAATCCCGTTTTATGGAAGCAATGGAGGGACTTGGTAACACAGGCGCCCTCAGGAACAGGCAGATCTCCACGGAAGATGTTACCGAGCAGTTTTATGACATGACCGCCCGGCTGGGAACGCGCAAAATCCTCCGCGACCGGCTTTCGGAGTATCTGCGCGGCGCAAAAGATATCAAGGACCTGATCTCCATCGAAACGGAATTGAACAACGTTCAGACCGAGATAGAATCTATGGAGGGCCGGCTCAGGCGGCTTACGGACAGGATCGATTACGCGACGATCCATATCGACGCGAGCCTTCCCTGGCAGACAACACGCAGCGGCTTTCAGTGGCCCGATTTCGGCGATGGATTCAGGCGGTTCGGCGGCGCCGCCGCAGACTTCCTCTACGGTCTCCTGTTCGCGGTTCTCTATATCATCGTCTTCGGCGTACCCCTGGTATTGCTGGCAGCGCTGGCATACTGGATCACCTTCGGAAAAGCGGGACTCGTCAGAAAACTCTTTGCCCGGCTGGGGCAGGGTAAAAAGAAAAAAACCGGAGAGTAATCCGCGAAAGGTATGGGCGGAGAAACATGAATCGCGCCGGGCAGGTTCAGCGGCTACGGCGCTGTTTTTTCCGCTGCCGGTTTATCCGGCGGAGCTCCTCCCGTTCCAGAACCCTGAACCTCTTTCTTTCCTTTCTGTTGTTCCGCAGATATTCCTGCTGCAGTTGTGTGAATACGCTTTGGGATTTTGATGTGCCCCGGAGCTGTTCTTTTATGCATTTCCGCTTTTTTTCCCTGACCTTTATGGAAGAGACCAGCAGTTGAAACATACGATACAAATGTATAGTATGTTTTTGTATGAAATTCATATCCTGTGACGGATTTATCGTTCACGCCTATACGGACTCAAGGCGCGGTTGTGTCAATATACTCGGACGGCTTTCCGACGGCAGAAGTTTTGCCGCAGTCAGACCCCAGCCGCAGCCCTGCATGTATATCCGCGTCCGTGACAGGGCGGCGGCGGAGCGCGTCTTTTCCACAGCCGGGGGCCGTCCGCCCGTTCCGGGGGACTCAGAACTTACAGCGTTCGACGGCGCCCCCTGCTGTGTCATCAGGGCGGACAGGAGTGCGGAGATCGGCCGCCTGCAGCATATGCTATCGGAGCGCCACATTGAAACATTCAGATATTCCTCAAAAGGTGCGGGAGATTTTCTGACCGAAAACAATATCCGCGGAGGAATACGCATCAGCGGTGAAGTCCGTCAGGGACGGGGTGCCGACCTTGTTTTTCCAGACCCGGAAATTGTCCCGGACAATACGATCAGGATTCCTCTCACGGTTCTCTCCCTCGATATAGAAACCGATGAACGGACCCGGCAGATAAGGTCTGTAGGTATCTCATGCGTAAAGGGACAGAGCAGCGACCGGTATCGGCGGGTCCTTTTTCAGGGGGAGTGGAGAGTCCCGGATATTCCCCTCGAGGTAACCATCACATCCGGGGAGCGGGAGCTGCTGGAACTGCTGGTACGGGAGATACAAACCCTCGACCCCGATATAATCACCGGATGGAATGTTATCGATTTTGATTTTCCCCGTCTTTATGAAGCCTTTGAACGGAAGGGAGTTTCCTTTACCCTGGGACGCTCAGTGGAAGCGGGGAACTTTTTTCCTGCGGAAGTTGACGGGTCCGCGCCGGGGGAGGCAAAGCGTTCGGCGGCGGTATTCCTTCCGGGACGGCAGGTGCTGGACGCGCTCCGCATGGTGCGTACAAACCATGAACAGTTTGAATCCTACACACTCGATTCGGTGTCCCGGAATATCCTCGGGATCGGAAAAACAATACAGCTCACCGACGGAGAAAAACTTGCGGAGATAGACAGGCTCTATATGGAAGACCAGAAGGAATTCTGCCGCTACTGTCTCATGGATGCAGACCTGGTACTCGATATACTTGAAAAACGGCAGCTTATCGAACACACCATTGCCAGGGCAGCCCTGACAGGGGCGGGCATCGACAAGGCATGGACAAGCGTGGCCTCCTTCGAGCGGGTATACGCAGGAGAGCTCCGCCGCCGGGGGATACTGGAACCGAATCCGGACGGGCGCAGGAAGGTCTCCGGCGCGGCAGGAGGGACTGTTCTGCCCCCGAGCGCGGGCCTCTTTCGCCAGGTGGCAGTCTTTGATTTCCGCAGCCTGTACCCGAGCATCATGCGTACCTTCAACATCGATCCCCTCGCTTATGAGCGGGCCGCAGCAGCAAGCCCCTCCGGGGACAGAGCTTGCTCCGGACGCAGAGCCGATGAGTACATATGCGCCCCCAACGGGGCGAAATTCAGCCGGGAACCGGGGATACTTCCGGGGCTCATCGGCGAATATTTCAGCGAACGGATAAAAGCCATAGAACAGGGCGATGAAGCTGCGGCTTATGTCTACAAAATACTGATGAACTCCTTTTACGGTGTTCTCGGTACGCCTAAATGCAGATACGCCCGCACGGAACTTGCCGGGGCGATCACCTCATTCGGCAAAAAAATACTGCTCTTTGCAAGGGATTTTTTTGCGGATCGGGGATACTGCGTTCTCTATGGAGACACCGATTCGGTATTTGTGGAAACAGGGAGCGGGGACAGAGCCGAACAGGAAGCCTGCTCCGGCTTATACGCTGATCTGGAAGCGGGGCTGAACAGGGAGCTGGCGGAATCAATACGGAACGAATACGGCGTCGAATCATTCATCGCCATCCGGTTTGAAAAACTGTACCGCCGTTTTTTCATCCCCTGGCTCCGTTCTACGGAAGGCGGTAACCGCGGCAGGGCAAAAGGGTATGCGGGGCTGCGGTTATCCGGCGACGGAAGCAGTTCCCTCGAGATAAAAGGGATGGAAGCGGCCCGGAGCGATTATACCGATCTGGCCCGGAGATTCCAGCGGGAACTCCTGGGACTTCTCTTCAGCGACGCCGATCCGGCCGTGCTTCAGCGTTTTATCAGGACCGAAACGGAGAAGCTCTACAGGGGCGAACTGGACAGCGAGCTGGTGTTCAGAAAAAAACTGCGCCGGATACCGGAAAAGTATACAGCCTCGACACCGCCCCACGTAAAGGTTGCCCGCGCCCTGGGCTGGGAAAACCGTCGGGGCACAGTGGAATACCTGCTCACCGAAAACGGCCCCGAAGCGCTTTCGCAGCACGATCTGGCGGCGTACCCATCCCCTATCGATTACGATTACTACGCCGAAACCCAACTGCTCCCGACCGCGCGGGCTGTAGGAATGACAGCAGGATTCGATGCGCAGCCGGTTATCAGATCGGTCTCGGACGGAGGCCAGCTCGAATTCGACCTCTCCTGATATCTCCGCCTGCGGACCGGTATACATTGCTGCTCTGAAAAAGCGGTCACCATCCCGCGTTTATGCATATACTTCTTCTATATTATATCTGTTTTCCGGGCAGGATTCTGTTAGCCCGCCGACGCTCCGCCGGAACCTGTTT
>JAISVD010000253.1 GCA_031271875.1 Spirochaetaceae bacterium
GGAGGGGAGGGGGAATTCGAAAAGTGTAAAGCCCTCGAGAAATGGCTTGAAAAAAACGGCTTTACCGGGGTTGAACGTTTTGACGCCCCCGATCCGAGGGTGCCCTCAGGAGTACGCCCAACCCTGGTAGTTACCATTCCCGGCCGGGACAGTTCCCGTGCCGTGTGGATAATGTCCCATACCGATGTTGTTCCCGTCGGTGAACTCTCCCTCTGGAATACCGACCCCTGGAGGGTGATCGAAAAAGAGGGGCGGATCTACGGGCGCGGCGTGGAGGATAACCAGCAGGGGCTTGTTTCGTCGATATTTGCTGCCCGTGCTTTTATAGAGGAAAAACTCCTTCCGGTATGTACGGTAAAGCTCCTCTTTGTTGCGGACGAGGAGGTCGGTTCCGCCTGCGGGATCCGCTACCTGCTGGAAAATCATGCTCTTTTTGGAAAAGATGATATTATCGTTATCCCCGACGGCGGCGATACAGAAGGGACCGCCATCGAAGTGGCGGAAAAGAACCTGCTCTGGCTCAGAATTATCGTTAAGGGCAAACAAACTCATGGCTCCCGGCCCGACGAGGGCGCGAACGCCCACCTCGCGGGGGCCGCTCTGGCGCTCTCCCTCAATGAGATGGAGACCTTTTTTGACAAACGGGACAGGCTTTTTCACCCCGACAAATCGACCTTCCAGCCCACAAAACAGGAGGTCAATGTCCCCAATATAAATACCATACCCGGTGAGGATGTGTTTTACATGGACTGCCGCATCCTTCCCTGCTACACCCTTGACACGGTCCGCTCGGAGATCCTCAGACGTATTGCTGCGGTAGAACGGAAATACGGCGTTTCAATCACCTTCACCGAAGAGCAGGCTGTGGAGTCCCCCGCGACCCCTGTGGACGCTCCCGTAGTGAAGGCCCTCTCCCGGGCGATAAAACAGGTATATGGAAAGGAACCTCATCCTGTGGGTGTCGGCGGCGGTACTGTCGCGGCCTATCTGCGTAAATCCGGGTTCAATGCGGCGGTCTGGAGCAGGGTGGAGGATACCGCTCATCAGCCCAATGAAAACTGTATTATCGATAATCTCATCGGAGATGCCGGGGTTATGGCGTTTCTGATGTTGAACGCAGATACATAAGAAGTAACACCCTGGTCAGCCCCTGCGCCTTATGGTTGGAAGAGCTTCTTCAACGTATCCGCTGTGTTCTTGCCGGTGTCTCCGAGGGCATCCTCCACAGCTCCCGTAGCTGCCTGTTTTAGCCCAGCGGTTGCCTCATCGGTATATTTCTTTATCAGGGCGTTGAGCTCATCCTGCTTGGACTTGATGATTTTATCCACATTTTGCAGATCATCCACGGTCTTCTTTGCGGTTGATACAATCCCGTTAAACTGGTCGATCTCCGAAGAATAACTCTCCCGCTGTTTTGCGATAAAATCCTCGGCATACGTGCGGACTTCGGCTTTCACCTGGTCGAGGAGTTTGTTTATCTGATTCTGGAAAGATGCGGCAATGACCTTGTCCATATCCGTGGATATATCAAGATTGAAGGAGCCTGAATTATGTATGAGTATCTCCAGGGCGAGGTCGATCTGTTTTATATCAGCCAGAATACCGGAATAGATATTATATACGAACACCGGATCGAATTGTTCCACCTTTATCTGGGAGCCGAGAATATCCACATCCGAATCGATAGTGACCGATCCATCGGACTTGACAACTACCCCGCCGCCTGCGCCGAGGGTTCCCGTTACGGAGGGCGCGCCGGTCGCATCTCCTGTGGAAAAAGAGACCGGAAATCCGCCCACATCAAAGGACACATTCACCGGTTCCGTGGCAGCGGTGCGGGGGTCGATAATACCTGAGAGGTCTCCGGTTTTGCCCAAAGCGGCAACATCAAGCTGAACCGTCACCGGCTTGTTGATCAGATCGGCATCGTTGCTGATGTCTTGTACAACACCGCTGCCCGCAAAACCATCGGCCTCGCTCAGCACGGAAAGGGCAATGTGTTTCAAATAGAGCGTAGGAACCGGCCGTTTCCCGAAATTGAAATTGCGCCCCGGCAGCCGTTCAATCGCGGAGGATTTGCTTTTAAGGGTCTCCGGTTCCTCTTTCTTCTTTGAAGAATTGCTCTTTATCTGATCAACAAGGGAGAGCCCCTGCTCGATATAGGGATAATACACCCCCAGAGTATTGACGGCAAAGGTGGTAAAAAGACCGGAGAGCAGATTCATCCCCGAATCAAGATTGAAAGATCTGATTGAATCCGCGATCCCGGTAAGCCGTTTCATATCGGCGCTCAGCGCATTTTCCGTTTCCGACACGAGCTCCTTGACAGTCTGGGTATCAGTGTTGATATCGCTGACGATCTTTTGGGAAAGCTCTATAGAGCTTTTCACTGTTCCCGATGCGGACTGTACTGTTTTGAGCGCATTCCGGGCATCCTCGATATTCTGTATCTGATCTACCCGGAGCGCGGCCACAGCGTTCCCGTCGGCGATGGCCTGCTTTACCTGCTCTTCAACGGATTTCTGCTGGGCCTGCCACTTTTCCGTCAGGGCGGGAACAGCAGCCTGTATCTTCTTGATAACATCCGGGGAGAGCAGGGAATCGATCTCCCGGTTAATATAGGCCTGAGGATCAAGCTGGTCCTTTATCGCATCAAGCCCCGAAGCAACCGATATATTCGACTTTACATTACTGATCTCGTTCTGGATCGCTACGGCGATAGGGTTCGGTTTTGCTTCGGCTTTCTTCTTATCCGCTTTCTTCTGTTTTTTCGGAGGCAGCGCGCCCGAGGTTGTCCGGGGGGTGTTCCATGTCACTCCGGTGACTTCCACATTTTCGGCGACCACCTTGCCTCTGGTCAGCTCCGGAAGGTTGAAGAAAAGCTCAAACCGTCCGATTTCGAAAAGGTTTTTCATCGGAGCGTTTTTGTTGGCGACGGCTACCCCGTCAAGCATGAATCTGGTATGGAGCAGATCAAAATCGATATCCCGGATATCGCACCGGGCGCCGAAGGCGCTTTCAAGCGCATTTGTTATGACTATACGGGCGATCACGTTACGGAATACCGTAAAGACAAGACAGACAGCGGTGACACAGATAACCGCCGCCAGAATAGCGGTAAGATTGAAGCGTCCCTTCTGGCGCTTCAGATCCTTCTCGATCTTCTTCAGCCTTTTTCCTTGAGCGGGTTCCGTCACCTGTGACGTATCAATCCGGTAAAATACCTTTCCGTTTTTCTCGTTTGTTTCGGAGATAAAAAGTCCCTGAATAAATTCCCTGTCCGCCGGAACATACAATCTGTGAAGGAGCTTTTTGTCGTATTTTTTTTCGGAATATCTCTTTTTGAAAAGTCCGGGTATCTTGATCTTCTTCGGCCGCTTCTCTTTCTTCGGGGGGTTCTCCTGTTTTGGTTCTTTACTCATCCCATGAAATCCTTTGCATTCGATGCATTGATTATCTGTTTGATAATCGGCAGGTTATAGAAAAGCTTCAAAAGTTTGCTCTGCGCTATTTTCGGCTGCAATACCTTGCGGTACTGCACAATCAGTATCCTGACGCACAGGTAAACGGGAATATACAGTACCAGTCCGGCCACAAGACCTCCCGCGACCATGGTATTGTTGAATCCGGTAAATATGACAAAGGGAGTATCATACAGAACCGTATATACCGGCCTGAGCGGAGCAAAGGAGAGCACATATTCTCCGATTCCCTCTGTCAGAACATCCGCAAAAGGCACCACAAGGGAGAGCAGGATCAGGGAGATGAAAAACGCGCCCTTATTCATGCGAATAAAAAGAGAGAGGCAAAACAGAAATACCCACAACAGATTTGCCCGGGGAATCAGCGCCAGCAGCAGGCCCAGGGATACCCCATGGGCAATGTCTCCCGGATGAGCGTTGGCGTTCAGGGCGCTGAAAAACTGTTTTATGTATTTAAACATACTCACCTCCTATATTTAGTATACAGGTAAAGTCAGCTATATTCCCGCCCTCCTGAATACCGTCATAATGGTCTTGAAAAAGATAGAAATATCCAGAAAAAAGGACATATTTTTTATGTAGTACAGATCGTACTGGAGTTTTTTATAGGTATCTTCAATCGAAGGGGAGTGATACTCCCCCGATACCTGATCCCAGCCGGTAATTCCCGGTTTTACAAGCATCCGCTGGTTGTAAAAGGGCACTTCCTTTTCCAGTTCATGGATAAGCTCAGGCCGTTCGGGCCGGGGACCGACAAAACTCATATCCCCTTTGAGTACATTGAGGAACTGGGGAAGCTCATCGATTCTGGTTTTTCTCATGAAATTCCCGAACCGGGTAATCCTCGGATCATTCTCGCCTGTGGGCTTGAAAGTATTATTGTCTGTCCTCATGGTCCTGAATTTCAGGATGGTAAAGGGTTTTCCGTAAAGTCCCGCGCGGATTTGTTTGAAAAAAACCGGCCCCGGACTTTCCAGTTTAATTATGAGCATGATGAAAGGCCAGAAGGGAATAGTAATAATACTGAAAATAAGGGAGATGAAGATATCACAGGCCCGCTTGAAAAAGCGGTACATATTCCTGGAATTGAGGTCGATATTGCGGAGAAACCAGAGCTCATTGACCGCGCCTATGGGTATCTTCCTCATATATATTTCGTAAAAATCGGGGATATTGATAAAACGCACATGATGCTGGAGCAGATTGAACAGGGCGCTTCTGATCTCGTAGGAAAGCTCTTTCTCACCTGCCAGAACAACCATATTGACCTTGTTATCCTCGATTTCATGTATAAATTGCGAAGCATCTTTTACCACGGGAATACCGTAACAGCTGTCTGCGGGGTAGTCCTCTTCAAGTATACGGAACGCCTGGTATCCCATATATGAAAAATTGTCCATATAGCGCAGAAGATCGATGACCGTGTCGTTGATTCCGGCAAAGGCTATATTCATCCTGGGCAGCAGCTTGACGGATACTGCATTGAAACCCCAGCGCCACAGCGCTATAAGACAGAGGGATATACAGGAGTAGAGCACCATCACTGTTTTCGGGAGTATCTCCGGGTTCGGAAGAAGATAGAAGAGCGCGAACCCTCCGAGCATTCCTATGATAGCAACGAAGGTTATAAAGGAGACGGTTTTATACCCCTTGAAAGGCATCTCCAGAGAGTACAGTCCCACTGTGTAAAGCCCTACGATCCAGAGGACGATGATCGGGATAAAATACAACAGGTGGTCAAGAAAATAGCTGAGGTCGGGGATCTCTCTTCTCCGGATCAGGAGCGTGAGAAACAGTGCCGCAATGAGGAACAATACATCAACGCAGGCAATGAAAAATTGTTTTTTCTTTCGTGATATGTTCATTTTCAACTCCGGATCCTGCCAGAATTATCCTTATTTATAATCCGCCGAAACGGGGCGGACGACAACCTTTTTCAGGTCCCGACACCGATATAGGTAAAGCCCTCAGCCTCCAGGACCTCCCGTTTGTACACATTCCGGAGATCGAAAAAGAGGGGCTGTTTCAGCAGGGAACGTACCTTTTTGAGGTCAAGGTTGCGGTACTGGTTCCACTCCGTAAGAAGTACCAGGGCATCCGAGCCGGCCATGGTTTCGTACTCATTGTCATGATAGCTTATGGAACCGGAGATATCCTTGAGCCGCCAGGCTGCTTCATGAACAGCGGCGGGATCACAGGCCCGGATAACCGCGCCCTTCCGGGCAAGTTCTTTCAGTATGGTAATCGCCGGGGCTTCCCGCATATCGTCGGTGTTCGGCTTGAACGCGAGCCCGAGCACAGCTATGGTTTTTCCGGTAACCCCTCCGGGTATCCCTGTCTCGATCTTCCGCACCATGGACTCCTTCTGGCGTTCATTGGCGGAGATGGTTGTTTCCACTATGGACAGGGGCGAACCTGCGTCCCGTCCGATCCGGGCCATCGCCAGTGTATCCTTGGGAAAGCAGCTGCCCCCATATCCCGGCCCCGGGTGGAGAAATTTTCCGCCGATACGGCCGTCCCGGCCCATCGCCTTTGCCACATCCTGAACATTGGCGCCGACTTTTTCACAGAGGTTCGCAACCTCATTGATAAAGGTGATCTTCACCGCGAGGAAGGAGTTTGAAGCGTACTTTATCATCTCCGCGGTTTCGATGTTTGTTTCTATATAGGGAGTTTCATTGATGTAAAGAGCCCTGTACACATTCTTCATGAGATCCCTGGCCCTTCCTGTTTCCGCGCCGATTACAACGCGGTCAGGGTGCATGAAATCCTGAACAGCGGAACCCTCCCGGAGGAATTCGGGGTTTGAAACAACATCAAAGGTATACTCCTTCGCGGCGGCATCGCCCGAAGACACACGCTTTTCAAGCTCATCGGCGAGCCATTTTATGACTTTCCGGCCTGTGCCCACGGGGACAGTGCTTTTATCGACAATGACTTTATAGCCGTTCATGGAGGCCCCGATCTCACGGGCAACGGATTCGACATATTTGAGATCCGCGCTTCCGTCATCGGCGGGGGGGGTCCCGACGGCAATAAAAACAACATCGCATTTCCGTACTGCATCGGACAGATCCGTACTGAAGCTCAGCCGCTTTGAGTCAACGTTGCGCCTGACAACATCATCAAGCCCCGGTTCGTAAATAGGGATGCCCCCGCTTT
>JAISVD010000069.1 GCA_031271875.1 Spirochaetaceae bacterium
TTGACAAAATTGCATTTTCCGGTAAAATGTATACATTCATGCGGCTGTAGTATAACGGCTATTACGTGGGCTTCCCAAGCCTGGGACGAGGGTTCGACTCCCTTCAGCCGCTTGATTTATCAATTCTTTTCAGTATATCCGTCAAATACTTCTAAAATGTCTACAAGATAGGCAAATAAAATTGAACAGAAGATATAGTATGATAAGATCAAAGAAAATCATCCGGCAATAATTAAAAGGCCATTATGATAATGGCACGCTATCTTTTTTATTGACAACGATTTTTCTCATGAGAGATTTATCTGTGAAATTTCTTGATATGTTTCTTACCATATCGCTATGATTATCACTGCCGTCTCCCCTCTTATGATAAAAGACTTTTATTGAAAAGCAATTTTCGTGTTCAAATAATGTATTCAACAAAGTCCTGTCTGAAATACCGCAGGAATGTCCCATAATAAAAATTTGATACCTGTCGGAATCGATAAAATTCAGCAGATTTTTGTAATTACGGGCTTCAAAATATTTAAATGATTTTATATTTTCAAGATACTTGTTGTCGTTTTTATTCTCTATGAGTTTGTATGTGTCATCTATTTCATCTCCATAGCCAAAAATAACAGGGTTATCGGGATGTTCCAGTTCCCCGTGTATATGAATAACTTCATATTCATTATTATTCCGGGTATAGAGTTTTTCCGTACTCGTATAATTGAAATTCAAAAATAGGGTATTAGTCAATGTGAGGGCATTATCTGATAAGTTTAAGATGTCTTCATCTAATAAAGGTGAAAACATATTTTCTTCAATTTCTGGCGATTTATTTATTTGAGTTTCATTTTGTACTTTTATTAAGTAATCCTCCAATGCTGTTTTTAGTGTCAAAAACTCATGGTTAAGTTTTTCTATCCCCTCTTCTCTTTTTCCTTCCAAACAATCATTCAATGCACGATAATATTCTGCTTCGATATCAATCCAATTATGCAGAGATTTATTTTCAGTAATTTGTTTTAAAAAATGATTCTCAAAACGGAACTTCTTTTCTGAATCAGAATATAAAGGTAATTGAGAGTACAGGGATATAAATTGTTCGTAACCGTGTTTTTCAGGATCATCATTAAGGCGTAATAATGGATCATATCTAATGTTATTGGTATTTATATCAGTATCTTTATATTCACGATAAGGATTATATCCCAGGTTCCGAAAAAAATAGTTTTCCGCGAGATATGTTTTGGGGAAAATAGTATTAACTTTCCGTTCCCAATAATCATCAATAAAATCATTATAGCTTGTTTTAAGTCCATGCGCTAAATCAAACCCATTGCCTATAAGTATTATTCTATTCATATTTTCTATTTACATCTATTTGGATAAAACCGCTTATCTTTTTGAATCCAAGGCATAAACACTCACGGAATATTTGATTCCCTGAGCTGCTGAAAAAAAGTTCCGGAGAGCGCCGCCCTCCGGAACTTTTTTTTCAGGACGATTATTTTTCCAGAACCTCAATGAAATAGATATTTGTTCCCCCATCCACCGACTGGAGGGTATAGGCGCCTGCGGGAAGTTCCACCGTCGAGTACGCCGGAGCTGAACCGGGGGAGGGAACAGAGGTTACCTCATTCCCACCGGAGAGGAAAAGCAGTTTTCTGTCGGCGCTTCCGGAGGAGCTCTGACACACGATGTTGACGGTCCCGGCGGAGGCCATGGTAAAACTCAGTGTGTTCACTACGCCGCCGAGTTTGAGCCGCTGCGTATAGGAAACACCCTTTACGGTCTTATTGTTTCCGTCAACGGACAGTTTTGATTCAGCGGAATTCGGAACATTGAGGGTGAAATAATTATTGTCCCCGACTTTTGTTCCGTCCGCGAAATCCCCTGCCGCGAGGTTTGATGCGTTGAGGGTGTATCTGGTTCCCGCCGTCCCTTCCGCCGCAGAGGGAGCGGCGTCCGTCTTTGAAGCGGAATCGGTTGTCGCGCAGGATACGAAAAGGCTGAGCGTCAGGGCAAGCGCACCGGCGATGACGATTTTGGTTTTTGTTGCGATCTTCATTATTATCCCCTTAAAAAATCAAATAGGAATCATTTCCAGAAAAAAAACTGAAATATGACCTTTATTATATTTTTTCATATATCCGGGGAACTTTGCCGACAACTTTTTGGACTAATACGTCGCTTCTGCCGGTAAGAAGGTATTTTCCTATTCGTTAAGGGAAAGAAGAAGCCGATTCAGTTGTATTGCGGGGTTTTCATACTTTTTCAGCCTGAAGGTGACCTCATATCCCTTGTCGGATCTTAGGATTATATCACGGTTGAGACAATCTTCAATGACTGTGTCCGTTTCCTCCGGGAAGTATTCCGGCTTGAGGATGGCAAGTGAACAGGATACGCCGTCATACCGGATCTCTGCGAGGGACGCCGGGAATTTGACAAGAAATACCATAAATGCGGAGCGGTTTGTTCCTCCCACCGTCATTCTGCTGCCGGGTTTGAGCATGTGTATGTTCCGCTTTCCGATATTCCTGTTCTGCCTGTCCACAAACAGCTCCAGCATAATGCTGCTCTGTCCCCGGATTCCGACTTTTCCCGGACTGACGGCGGGACGGCGGTTCGTATCCTTCTTCTGCGGCCCCTGTTTATGTATGGCAGGCAGTTTCCATTCTCCGCTGTCGGGACGCCCTGCCCCGGCGAGGAGCAGCGCGCTTGAGGTATCGGAAGAATCTCCGCTGTTTTTCACTGAATTGAGAACCCCTTCCGAGGCGGACCGGTCTGGCCTGAATGAATCGAGGGAACCCGCAGGGTTCCATCCATCGTTCCTTCCGGTCTTCACCGAATCAAGCACATTGCCGGAAGCAGCTCTGTCCCTCCTGAAAGCGTCCAGTGTACGGGCTGACTCTTTTCCCGCTGTGTTACCGGTCTTCACCGAATCAAGCACATTGCCGGAAGCAGCTCTGTCCCTCCCGAAAGTATCCAGCCTGCGGAATGAATCTGTGCCTGTATCCGCCGCCGGTTTGTCCTGAGCTTTTTTTCCAAAAAGGGACTGTTTTTCCGTCCCCGGTTCTTCGGCAGCTCCCCTGGCAAAGAGGGATTTCCTCTCCGCGGT
>JAISVD010000078.1 GCA_031271875.1 Spirochaetaceae bacterium
GGATATCAGGGATGACCGGGTGATGACCTATTTCGATCTGGCTTCGGGGGAGAAAAAGGTGATCCGTTTTACCGTGAACAGGGCCTATGGAGGTAATTACTTCATGCCGGCGATCCACGCCTATGCCATGTATGACGAATCGATCCACGCTCTTATACCGGGAACACGCACATCTCCCTCTTCGTTACAATGACCCGTTTCCGTGTGAAAACGCGCTGTCTCTTCTATCTCGCTGGAGGGACAGCGCTCCTTCTGTTCGCTTTTTCCCTGCCCAGACCGCTCTTTGATCTTCCCTACTCCCCTGTTATGTATGACAGGAGCGGAGAGCTTCTGGGCGCACGGGTCGCTGCCGATGGACAGTGGCGGTTTCCCCCGGGAGGAGATATCAATCCGAAATTCGCCGCAGCAATTATCGAGTTCGAGGATCGTCGTTTCAGATACCATCCAGGCATCGATCCCGTTGCGGTCTGCCGCGCGGCGGTGCAGAATATCAGGAGCGGAAAGATCGTGTCCGGCGGTTCCACTATTACCATGCAGACCATACGGCTTATGCGGGGTAACAAAAAGCGGACCTTCGGCGAAAAGATCATCGAAGCTGTCCTCGCGGTCAGGCTTGAGATTGGACGCTCAAAGGATGATGTCTTGGCGCTGTACGCCGCGAACGCTCCCTTCGGCGGAAATGTGGTGGGGCTGGATGCCGCAGCCTGGCGCTGGTACGGACGATCCGCTTTGGAGCTTTCCTGGGGAGAGGCCGCTACCCTGGCGGTGCTGCCCAATGGACCGGGGCTTGTGCACCCCGGACGGAACCGGGATGTACTCAGGCGCAAGCGGGACGCGCTCCTTTACCGGCTCGCGGAAAAGGGCTATATGGATGAACAGACCCTGCTGCTCGCACAGGCGGAACCGCTTCCGGGCAGTGCCAGAGAGCTCCCCCGTGCCGCGCCTCACCTTTTCGAGAGGATGGCGGCGGAGCGGCGGAAGAGCGCTCCCGCCGGGGGACAGAGCTCTGGCTTTCCGGGAGCCCGGAAGGGCCTTTTCGCGGAACCGCTTGTCACAACCATCGACGGTTCACTCCAGAACAGGGTCACGGATATCCTTGAACGTTCCGCCTACCGCTTCTCGGGAAACAACATACTCAACGCCGCCTGTCTGGTTCTGGACACCGGGACAGGGGAGGTCCTGGCGTATGTCGGCAATGTAAACAGCCCCGTCGCGGGGGACGTGGATGTGATCGCCTCGCCCCGCAGTTCCGGGAGCATCCTCAAGCCCTTCCTGTATGCGGCCATGCTCGATTCGGGAGAGCTGATGCCGCAGGGACTGGTCAGTGATATCCCTACGAGGATCGGCAGTTACCGTCCCGAAAACAATACCCGTATCTTTACGGGTGTTGTCCCGGCGGACCAGGCCCTGGCCCGTTCCCTGAATATCCCCGCTGTGCGGGCTCTCCGGGAATACGGAATCGAGCGATTCGCGGCGCTGCTTCAGTCTATGGGGATCACGACCCTCTTCCGGCCTCCTGCGGAATACGGGCTTCCTCTGATTCTGGGAGGCGCGGAGGTTACCCTCTGGGATATCAGCGGTCTTTACGCGGGCCTTGCCCGCACCGTGATGGAGCGGGACGCCGATGATTCCCGGTTTTTTCCTCCGACGATTCTGCCCCGCAGCCCTGATGTCCCTCGGGGAAAACCCCGAGGAAAACCGCCGATATCCCCCGGCGCCGCCTGGCTCACTCTGGAAGCCCTCACTTCGGCGGTACGTCCGGCGGAGGAAGTTGCCTGGCGCATTTTCGCCGGTTCCCACAATATTGCCTGGAAAACCGGTACGAGCTTTGGTTTCCGGGACGCCTGGGCTGTGGGAACCACTTCAAAGTGGACCGTCGCCGTCTGGGTCGGAAACGCCACAGGGGAGGGGCGTTCGGAGCTGTACGGAGCCAATACCGCCGCGCCGGTACTGTTCGAGGTGTTTTCAGCTCTGTCCCCCGCTTCCTGGTTTCAGAAGCCTTCGGGTGAGCTCAGGGCAGTGGAGGTCTGCGCCAGGTCGGGATACCCCGCAGGAGCGGACTGCGAAAGCCTGAAATACGCGGAGGTTCCCCGGAACGCTCCCTATCACGGGCCTTGTCCCTTCTGTAAGACCTTGGTACTCAACGAGGCCCTTGACAGGCAGGTCATTCTCACCGGAGACAACCCGGAGCGGATCGTTACCCGCAAATGGTTTGTGCTTCCCCCTGCGGAGGAGTGGTATTACCGCCGATGGAATCTCGAATATAAACCGCCGCCGCCGGGGGAGGACTTACACGCTGCGTCCGGCGGAACCGCTTCCGGTACGGTTTTTCCCATGGCCATATTCAATCCCGAGGAAAATTCCCAGGTATATGTTCCGGTGGAACTTGACGGCGCTCCGGGGAAGATCGTTTTCATGGCGGCCCACCGGGACAGCGGCGCTGTCATACACTGGCACCTTGACGGCGGCTATCTCGGCGGGACAACACTGTTCCATGAAATGGAAGCCCGCCCGGCCCCTGGTAACCATGTACTCACCATAATTGACAGCGGCGGCAATGTCCTGAGCCGCCGTTTCTCCGTTCCCGACAGGGCTGATTAAACTCCTCCCTTCCGCTTTTTTTGCCCCCTTTTTGAAATATGACTTTTTATGTCATATTATCTGTGTTATCATTCATACCAATAGTGTTACCATACGGGTACTGAGGGAGACCGCTGTCATGCAGATAAGCAGGCTCTTTGAAATCGTGTATATTCTTCTGGAGCGGGGGAGCGCCACGGCGGGGGATCTGGCGAAGCGGTTTGGGGTCTCGACCAGAACCATCTACCGCGACGTAGATACTCTCTCCTCTGCGGACATCCCCGTATATACCGACCGGGGAAAGGGTGGCGGTATACGGCTCCTCAGCGATTTCGTGATGAATAAGGCGCTACTGTCGGAGAGCGAACAGAACGAGATACTTTTCGCCCTGCAAAGCCTGAAGGCCGCGCAAGGAGCGGATGTCGAACGCATCCTGCTCAGGCTGGGCGGTATTTTCAAACGGGACAGCGTAGACTGGATAGACATGGATTTTTCCGGCTGGGGCGGGGGAGACGCGGAAAAGGAGAAATTCAATACCCTGAAGAGAGGCATCCTCGAACGCCGGGTCATCGCCTTTGATTATTACAATACCGCCGGAGAAAAAACATCCCGCAGGATGGAACCGGCAAAACTCCGGTTTAAGGGAGGCCACTGGTATATACAGGGGTTCTGCCGGGACAAAAAAGAGGTACGGGTCTTCAAGCTCCGGAGGATGAGGGAGGTCCGCCTGACCGGCGAACAGTTTTCCGGCTCCGGGAACGCGGGACGCATTGAGACACGCACCGCAGCGCCCAACAGGCGGTACGAAACGCCCCCGCTGGATGAGCTCTCCTACGGACGGCGCATCTCCCCGGTGGTGCTGGAACTCCGCTTCTCGCCGGGTACGGCTTACCGCGTTTATGACGAATTCAGCCCGGAGCTGATACGAAGAAACCCCGATGAGAGCCTCACCGTTACCGCCGCCTATCCCGAGGACGAGTGGGTTTACGGTCACCTGCTCTCCTTTGGCCCGGACGTGGAGGTCCTCTTTCCGCCTCATATCAGGGATATACTGAAGGAGCGGGCTTCCGCCGTAGCGGAGCTGTACCGGGGGAATGGCGGTAACCTCCGCTGAGGACTTCTCTATTCATATTCAGTGAAGAATCTCTGCAATAGCTGTATTGACTGCGCCGGAATGGTACCCATACCGGCACAGTCGATGTGGGCGTTCCGTTGCTCCCTGTTTTCACAGCCAACACAGAAGTCCTCGGGAAACGCCGGAACGCTGAAGGTAAAAAACGGTAACTTGAAGCTTTTTCAAAACTCGATTAGCTTTGAAAAAGCCCCACTTCATTTTTCGAGGATAAATTCAACCCTGCGGTTTTTCCACCAGTTGTCCTTATCGGCAAATTCAACCACAGTTCCGGCGCTGCCCACGCCTATAGGAGTAAGCCTTGACCGGTCAACACCGAGATTAACCAGATAATCCGCTACGGTCTTTGCCCGTTCTTCACTCAGCGGCAGATTACCCAGTACGCGGCGATTACCTTTTTCCTCAATTTCACGGGCTTTGGTTCCCGGCGGGGTAGTCGGATTAGCATGGCCTTCAACATCTACCTGGTAGGTGCTATGCTCGTTAAGGACTTCAGCAATACGCTGCAGAATTGCGTCATTCTTCGCCATGATGGATTCATCAAGACCCTTGAAATCCCCCGCATTGGCGGCGAACATAATAGATGGAACAATTACCCGCAGAATGTCCTTACCATTCTGATCTTTTTCGCGCATAACCAGTACATCAACTTCGATTTTTCCTTCAAAAACCGAGTAATTATTGTAGATATTGTTGACCGTCACGGTAAATACATACTCTGATGCTGCCTGCACGAGTTCACCGGATGCACTCTTGCCATCCCAGACTATTGTCTCCGGCGGCATCCCTTCGCCGCTCCACTCCGAGAATGTCAGGTATGGCGGCACCGGTTCACGGATTAAAATATGCCAACTGTGAACCTCTGAAGCGGATTTCACCCCAATAGTGATTGTCAACTCATCATCAAAACCGTCCCCATCAGGACTGAAGGGCTGAGGATCAAGGGTCACCGTTATTTCCGGCGGGGAAGTATCCGGCGGTTCAGCATCCGGGACCGACGGAGGAGGCGAAGGCGGCGTGGGTGGGGGCGGCGGAGGTGGCGGCGGCTCCGGCGGAAGCAGCGGTTCCTCTACAGTCGGCGGTGACTTGCAGGCTGTGATAACGGAAACAGCCGCAAAAATGGCACAAAACATGAGAATCAGTATCAAAATCTTTTTCATTTCTAATCTCCTCTCTTTAAAGATTTAGTTCATTGTCCCGCTTTGTCAATAGCTGTAACAATTTGCCCGATATCGTCAATATCTTCGGCGCCGATTAAAAAAGCTGGTGCAGAGTGAAAATATGACATACCCTGTCGTATTCAGCCTGTTATACTTTTCCTGTCCTGACGGAGAAAAGTATGGAAGGTGCGGAATAGATTCCGCCGGAATACATTCCGCTTCCGGTTGAACGGAAATAGGTATAGGAGGAATGAATAATGGACTATGAAATTGTTACTCTGGAGGAGAAGACGGTCGCGGGGCTTTCGGTGCGTACTGCGAACAAGGAGCCCGATATGATGGGGAAGATCGGACTCGTATGGCAGCGCCTTTTTAACGGAGGTGAGGGAGCGCTCATACCGGATAAAAAAAATGACACGGTTTTGGGGCTCTACACGAATTATCAATCCGACGTAAATGGTTCCTACGATATGATCGCCTGTTATGAAGTTACAGAGACTGCGAAGCTGCCCCCTCAGTTCACTTTCGCAGTGATTCCCGCAGGTCGGTACGCGAAATTCATTTTCCACGGAGATGCTGAAAAAGACACAGGTTCTTTCTGGAACGCTGTCTGGAATACTCCTCTGGAGCGCGCCTATACGGGAGATTTTGAGGAGTATCCGCCCTCAAAGGACAGCCATACCTCGGACATCTATATTTATATCGCCGTGAAAGGTTAAAGGGTACAAAGGCTGCGATATCAAAACTTTCTCAGTTTTGCAATTGCTTCCACTCTTGTTTAGTGATGCACGTGACATGCTGTGTTTTGACTGCGTTTATGAGCGGCCACTCTTTATTTCTTTCAGTATGATGAAACCGAAAACCGCACTTTTCATTTACCCTTTTTGACTTCTCGTTACCGTCGAAATATCCGCACCAAAGAGTAGCAATATCTAACGTATCAAAGGCATACCGCATCAGCCCGCATACTCCTTCCGGGATAAATCCCTGTCCCCAATGGGGCACGCCAATCCAATATCCTATTTCAGCCTCATCGGCATGTATATCCAGATTGCTCCTGTCTCCAATCAACAATCCAATGCTTCCTACTGCGGTATCATCGTTTTTGATTGTCACTGCATAGGTCTCATCCGCAGAAAGAACCTCCCGGATAATGTCCCGGCTGTTTTCAACGCTTGTATGAACCGGCCAACCAGCTATCGGCCCGACAAGAGGATCTTTTGCGTATTCGTATAGTTTCTCAGCGTCCGTTTCTTTCCATGGACGCAAAACCAATCTGGTTGTTTCCAATATCACTATAGTATCTCCTCAACAATCCAACAGTATGACACAGAAATGATACAAGCAGCAGCCTGTCCTCATCGCATTGTTTATAGATGAGGGGAATTTTTTTCAGCCGGAAATTCACATCCTCCAAATCAAATGCCGTGATGTCAAAATCTTCTACTTATTATTAATCGAACCAAAATATCAGCTGCCTTTGGTCCTGGCTATAAGCACCATAGTCCGTGCTTTCTCGTTATACGGCGAAAAGTCGAAATCACCGTACACTTCAGCGGAGGAGAACCCTGCGGCAAGGAGCAGCCGTTTCAGCTCTACCGCCGAGTACAGCCGCTGGACGAACTCATGCTCCGTGCGTTCCCCCGCCTCGTCGATGATGATCCACCGGTTTCTCAGGCCCTCCCAGGCCCCGGCCACGGAAAATTCCGTAAGCACCGTCAGTTCCCCCCTGGTGAACCACTCTCCCTCGGTAAAATCCCGTACCGCGATCTCCCTGCCAAGAGCCTCCATGATGAACCAGCCTCCGGGTTTTACACACTCCCGGAGACTACGGAGTATCTGCATATCCTCCTCTATGGAATCGCAGTACCCGAAGGATGTATACATATTGATTACCGCATCAAAGGGCTTGTCGGCGCGGAATTCCCTGAGATCCGCCCGGATCAGTTTCAGTTCCACCCCCTCCGCCGCCGCTGTTTCGGCGGCAGCATCCAGGTATGGCTGTATAAGATCAACCCCGGTCACGTCAGGGCCGAGTTTTGCCAGCTCCACGCTTATCCGTCCGGGACCGCAGCCGGCATCAAGCACGGACGAACCGGCCCCGAGCCCGGCGATTTTACAGACCGCTTCGGCAATCGCCGGCGCTTCGGCCCAGCGCTGGGAATCGAACATCACCGGGGCGAACCGGGTCCAGAACGACTCCTTTTCAAACCAGGAGAGAATCTTTTTCATATGCCTACTTCTCCAGAATGAATTCGACCCGCCGGTTTTTCCACCAGTTGTCCCGGTCTTCCCTGGCCGCCACGGGCTGCCGTCCTCCCCTTCCGACTGCGGAGAGGCGGGAGGCGTCAACGCCGTTCTGGATCAGAATATTCCGTACCGCGTTGGCCCGCAGTTCCGAGAGCGGAACCAGCTCGTTCACCTCCTCCCGTTCGGTGCCGGTAACGTTATTCGCGTGTCCCTCGACGGTTACCCGGTAATCCTTGAACTTGTTCAGTATCTCCGCTACCCGCTTGAGCACGAAGTTGTTCTTTTCCACAACCTCCGGCGCGAGGGTATCAAAATCCGCCGCGTTCTCACGGAATATGATCGACGGAACCTGTATCTTCAGCACATCCCCGACCCGGATAACAAGCACATCCACCGGAATGATACCGGTGACTGTCGAGGTCATTCCGTGATCTTCGGTTACCGTAAAGATGAAGGGATAGTCCGTCGCCGCCTGTACCAGCTCGCCCTTGTTTGAACGACCGTCCCAGATAAGCCTCTCGGTGATCGAGTTTGTACCGCCGGTCTTCCAGAAGGGTGTGCCGTTGGGCGCGGTGATCTCGAAGGACCACTGGGTAATATTCGCCATGGTCACCGCCTTCAGGCTGATGAACAGATCATCATCAACGCCGTCATTGTCGGGGCTGAAATATCTGGGGGTCATCCTGACGGTCAGCTGCGGGGGCGTTATGGTGGATATAAATTCCGGTGTGGCGATACTGATACTATCTCCCTTTGTATAGGTGATATCAAGGGCGGCGTAGAAGCGCCCCTCGACGGTATCCCCCGCGTCGTTCCGTCCGTCCCAGTTGATTGCCGCAGGCATATCCGGGGTGTCTCCCTGGGACCAGCGTTTGACCACATCGCCGGTATCGGCGGAAACAATAGCCGCCTGCCACGACTCGATCCCCTCTTTTATTGTGGTGAGGATGCTGAGCCGCTGGGTATCCTTTATACTATCGCCGTTGGGTGAGAACGCCGACTGGGATGTGGTAAGGAACGCCTTGGGTACTCTGGCGTCAACGGTAATCCCCCTGAGTTCCGCTTCAGTCCTGTTGCCTGCGGCGTCGGTGGATCTGATGACAAAGCCGTATGCGCCGTCTTCGACACTGTTACCGGCCTCATCCGTCGCGTCCCACTCGAAGTTCCGGGCCTGTCCCTCCCAGCTGAAGCTGCGGATCACGGTTCCCCGGGAATCCTTGATTTCAGCTGTCCAGAGCTCCTCTTCGCTGGCGGACAGGTTTATGGGAAGCGCGTCCTTATTGCCGTCACCGTTGGGGGAGAAGAGCAGCCACGGCGCCGATACTTCAACCGCGGGATATACCGTATCGATAACAAAGGGCGGCGCCGAAGATGACGCAGCGGTTCCGTTTCTCGAAATAACCTCAAGAATAGCCGTATAGGTGGAGTCGGAAACCCGTGTCCCGTCATCGGCGAGTCCGTTCCACGATATGGATGCGGGAACTGAAGAGGCTCCGCTGAACGTCTTGACCGCCGCACCGGCGGCGTCGGAGATGGTAAGTGTGTACCGGTCGATGCCGCTGGTCTTGACAAGCGGCGTGAATACGATGCTGTCCTGCCTGCTGTCGCCGTTGGGTGAGAACGCCGTCTGGTTTGCTGTCAGGATGACATCGGTGCCTTCCGTATCAAGCCTGATGGAGACCGTAGTGGAGTTCCCGGTATTTCCGGCCCTGTCGGTACTGGTTATGCTGTAGCTGTACAGACCGTCCGGCACCAGGGCCCTGTTGTCGGTCATACCGTCCCAGGTAACCGACGCGGGCAGGTTCTGGTTGAAGGCCCAGCTTCTGACCGTCCGTCCCTGTTCATCGGTGATTGTCCCTGTCCAAACCTCCTGCTGGGACCCCTCCTGGAATATCTGGATGGTGTCCATCACGCCGTCGCCGTTGGGCGAGAACAGCGCGGCGCCCGCCCTGATCGTCGCCGCGGGGGGAGTGATATCGAGGGTAAAGAAGGGGGAACGGGAAACCGGCTGGTAGCCGTTAATGTATGAAGCTGTCAGAACAGCCTGATAGGTCCCTTCGGGAAGCACCGTACCGGCGCTGTTTTTACCGTCAAATTCGATCTGTGTCGGAACCGTCCCTTCGCCGGAGAATGACCGTTGCGCCATATCCCCTGAATCGACGATTGAAAGCTCCCAGTCCACCAGTCCGCTGGTGACCGGAACGCTCGGGGTCAGTCTGATGGTATCCTTCACGCCGTTTCCGTTGGGTGAAAACGCGTTTTCGCTGATCGATATATTAATAGAAGGTTTATCCGTATTCAGAATAATATTGTCTATCCGTCCCGATGTCCTGTTACCGGCCCTGTCGGTTGAAGTGATCGTATAGGAGTAAACCCCGTCGGGCGCTATGGGCCCGATATCGGTTTTGCCGTCCCAGACCACTGTTCCGGGGGC
>JAISVD010000206.1 GCA_031271875.1 Spirochaetaceae bacterium
ATTCCGAGGTCTGCTCCCCGGTCATCAGTCAAGGATAAGGGTCTTGGTGGTTGCCGTCTTCATCCCCTTGCCGGTCATATCGGCAACGAAATTTTTTCCCAGCTTTTCAAAACCCGCCACGTTCGAGCACGCATCTGTGAGAAGGATCATTTTACTTGCGGGTATATAGAACGAGATATCCCTCACTGAATTTGCCACACAGTGGGAGAGCGCCTCTCCCGCAAAGATCAGACGGTCGTACTGCTTTAATTTGTCGATAAAACTGAAATTTGTCCTTGTTACCGGATCTGCAGGATCCGGAACTTCGGCGTGGATAGCGCTGTAATGTTCGGTACGGGGATTGGAAGCTTTCATGATATAATCGATATTGCGGCCCAAAACCAGCATCTCCCATTTATGCACCGCCTCCCAGAGGGGCTCGTATACATTGTATCCCCATGTGGCGATGAGGCAGTGGGGCGGCCAGATCGTCAGGCGGTAACGGCCTTTCGATTCCAGAAACAGAAGATATTCCTCAACATAAGAGCTCATTTCAGGAGCAGCGGGCCGCCATATTCCTCGGCGGACGTCTTCCTCCGTAATAATGGTATATACATCGGGATGGTTGTTTTCTGTATCAAGCCAGAAACCGGGATGGGCTATGTGATAATAAGGATGGGTATCAAGGGTCACATAAACAGAATCAATCTTTTCCTTCCACTTATCAACAAAGGCCGCAAGACGCCTGCAATCCTCTTCCCCGCCAGGAACATAGAGACTACCATTGGGAGAGCAAAAATCATTCTGCGGATCAATTATGATGAGTGCAGTGTCCATAGGGAAATATTAAATCATACTTCTGGAGCTGTCAAGCAGATTACTATATGCTTGCCAGCGTGACCGTACTCGGATATACTTGAAACCATGCTTGAACGAATTACCAATACCTTTACGGATGTGTTCCGTAAAATCAGCGGCAAGTCCGCCATAACAGAAAAGAATATCGAAGAAGCCGTAGAGCAGATAAAGATGGCCCTCCTTGAAGCGGATGTCAATCTGCGGGTGGTCCGGCGGTTTGTGAACAGCACGATTGAGGAGGCCAGGGGTGAAAAGGTTCTCCGGTCGGTTGATCCCGGTCAGCAGTTTGTAAAAATCGTCCACGATAAAATCGTCGCCCTCCTTGGCGATACGAAACAGGAACTGAAACTGAAAGGCCCCGACGCGCAGTCGGTGATACTGTTTCTCGGACTTCAGGGTTCCGGTAAAACCACTACCGCCGCAAAGCTCGCGGCACGGCTCAAAAAAGAGGGCCGCAAACCCCTGCTCGCTGCCTGCGACCTTGTGCGCCCCGCCGCGATTGAGCAGCTTTCAGTGCTGGGCGAAAAGATCGGCGTACCGGTTTACAAAGAGGACACAAAAGATGCTGTCCGGGTCGCAAAAAATGCCCTTGCCCACGCGAAGAAGAACGGATTTGATACGCTTATCGTGGATACCGCCGGCCGTCTTCAGATAGATGAAGATATGATGAGGGAGATCGAGGCCGTTAAAAAAGCGCTTTCCGGCGGCGGAGGTTCTCCCGATGAAACCATACTTGTCGCCGATGCGATGACCGGACAGAGCGCGGTTGATGTGGCCAAATCCTTTGATGAGCGGGTTGGTCTTTCCGGCGTTATCCTTACCAAATTCGATTCCGACGCCAGGGGCGGCGCCGCGCTGTCGCTCAAGAGCATCACCGGCAAGCCGATCCTGTTTATCGGTATGGGAGAAAAAATCGAAGACCTGGAGCCATTCTATCCCGACCGTATCGCAAGCCGTATCCTCGGGATGGGCGATATCGTCTCGCTGGTTGAAAAAGCTCAGGAGACCATCGATATTGAGGAAGCGCAGAAGCTCCAGAAGAAGATGGCTAACGAGACCTTTACCCTGCAGGATATGCTGGAGCAGCTCCAGCGGGTAAAGAAGATGGGATCCATGCAGTCCCTTATGGATATGATCCCCGGACTCGCCGGTCAGGTGAATGAGTCCGATATCGATACCGTGCAGATGAAGCGGCAGGAAGCGATTATCCTCTCCATGACGATGAAGGAGCGGATGAACTACCTGATCATCGGCCCGAACCGCCGCAAGCGCATCGCCAAAGGTTCCGGGACTTCCGTGGCCGATGTAAACCGCCTTATCAAGCAGTTTGAAAAGACAAAACTCGCCATGAAGAAGCTCACCAAAAACAAGGGTATGCAGGCCCGCATGATGCAGGGTCTCGGTGGCTCCCTCGGGGGAGGCGGTTTTCCGTTCTGAAAATACATTCCGTTCCTATTAACGGAAAAAGAGTACAGGAGGCTGTCATGATGTTATCGGGAAAAAAACTGATCGCAGTAAGTATGGTTTTCTTCATTTTTTTCTGCCCTGTGTTCGCGCAGGATCAGGAGAGTTCAATCGGTTTTGACAAGGCGGAAGAGATTGCCCTTGAAGAATCCGGAGGCGGAACAGTCGTAAAATCGAAGATGGATCGGGACGACAGAATGTTCATGTATGAGATAACTGTGGTCAACAATAATACGCGCTATGAATTTGAGATCAGCGTGGATGACGGCGCTATCTATGAATACACCGAAAGCATGATCCGCACTGACCGGAGCCGCCGGGAAACAGCAGCGGATACTTCCATTTCACGGGAGGAAGCCGAATCCATAGCGCTTG
>JAISVD010000209.1 GCA_031271875.1 Spirochaetaceae bacterium
TTATCAAAGGTGCTTTTCAGGGAAGCATTCTTTATCAATGCGCAGAAGATCGAGCTGAGTATGCTCGATTCTGATATGATATGCCGGCTCGCGAAAAATGTAGCCGATCTGGGCTACTCCGGAGCCGGACTTTCGGAATGGATACCTGTGTATGGGGTGCTGTATGAGGTATTCAATGTAAAACGTGAGCTCAGGGCCGTGGAACTCGGCAGGCTCAAACAGGCGATTTATACACTGGAAAACAGCGTAAAGGAAGCAGGGAAACGCAGGGAGCAGGAGGAAAGTTCACTGCTCGTTCCCCGTCTCATAAACCACTATTTCTGGCTGATAGATCACTATATGGCGACCCGTGAAGACAGGGCCAGAATTAATGAAGTTCTTTTGAAAATCAAATTGCTGGACAGCTCTATATACAATAAGTATACCATGTAAGTCCGCAATCTGCAGGGGAGTGACAAAACATGCCAGAAACACTGATAAAAACAGTTCAGGATATGCTGAATGAGGAAAAATGGACCCGTGCCACCATCAGCAATTATTCCATAAATAATTTCAGAGAACTCGATGAAATTGTCCGCCAGGCGCAGCAGCAGAACTGCGTTGACGAAGTAAAGGCGGTCTGCGATGAGCACCTTTCACACACCAAAAACAGCATCATCGCGCTCTTCCTCTCCGGCATGTTTTCACTCTCAAAGCAGATGCTCGACGACTCCGCCCTGATAAGCCTGGTCAATATATTTATAGATAACCGTAAGCTCAATATCGTTGAATACCTGTGCAACAGGATTCTCGATTACGGCGAGTCAAAATTCGCGCTCAGAACCCTCGCCGATGTATACAAGGAAAACAACAATCCCGCTGTCTGGGATATCTATGAGCGTCTCGTAAAGGTGGATTACGAGGAAGCGGATATCGCCAAACTTCTGGCGGAAAAATATGAGAAGGAGGGCGATGTTGAAACCTCGGTGGATTACTACAAGAAGGCCCTCCACCGGTATATAAACAAGAAAGCCCTCAACCAGATAAAAGAGGTATGGACAAAACTTATCGCACTCATCCCCCAGGAGATCGATTTCTTTTATCATGTACAGCGCAAGATCGCGAAACAAATCAGCGGAGAGAAAAGCGCGCTGCTCATGCAGGAGCTCTACGCCTATTACAAGGACAACCAGCTCTGGGACACCGCAATCGATATCCTCAAGATTATCCTCTCCTGCGATGAAAAGGACAGTTGGGCCCGCAGGGAGCTGGTGGAGTGTTTCCGGGGCAAGTATGCGGGTCACAGCCAACTGGAGGATTACATCCGTCTGGCCAACCTCACCCAGAGCTGGCGGAACATATTTGAAGCGATTTCGGATTTTGAAAAACATATCGCCTTTGATGCGGGTAATTTCGTCTATCACCGCACCTGGGGCGTGGGCCGCATCAAGAGCGTCAAGGATGACGAGATCGTCATCGATTTCGCGAAAAAACGGGACCACCAGATGTCGCTCAAAATGGCGGTCAACGCCCTCCAGACCCTCAGCAGGGATCATATATGGGTACTCAAATCGATCTGGAAAAAGGAAAAACTCGTTGAAAAGGTGAAGAAGGATCCCACCTGGGCCCTTAAAACGATCATCCGCAGCTATGACAACAACTGCGATCTCAAAAAAATCAAGGCGGAACTCGTTCCGGGGGTACTGACGGTCAATGAGTGGACAAGCTGGAGTACAAAAGCCAGAATAATCCTCAAGGACGACTCCTCATTCGGCGTAAACCCGAACAATATCGATTTCTATACCGTCCGGGAACGTCCCATATCGCTGGAGGAGAAACTCTCCAATGAATTCAAGGCCCAGAAGAATTTCTTCTCCCGTATCGAAATCCTCATGGATTTTTCCGAAAAAGTGGATTCCGATTCGGAATATTTCGCGGAGATGTTCTCCTATTTCACCAGTTATTTCCGTTCCTTCAACCAGGTCAATGAGCAGATCATCGCTTCATATCTGGTTATTAAGCAGATCACCGCGAAGCATCCCCACATGAACCCCGGTTTGCAGTATAATTTCGCCCAGCTCTTTGGCGAGGTCGAAAACCCGGCGGCGCTCTATACCATGCTCAAGGACAGCGGACTCAAACAGTCCTATCTTCAGCACATCAGGAATTTCATTCCCGACTGGTCGGATATATACATACAGATCTTTCCCACAGCGCTGGTTCAGGATATTATCGATACCCTTGTCAATGAGGGGTACGCCGAAAAGGTGCAGCAGCTTGCCATCGACAGCTTCAACAACTACCGGGATTATCGGGAAGCGGTTATCTTCTTCTTTAAAAATTCCCAGGATGAGGAGTGGTTCAAAAAACTCGATATCAGCTACGAAAAAATGCTTATCACCCTTATCCATATTCTCGATCTGACATACCGCGAGATAGCGAACCACCGGGATACAGTCGAAAACCGGAAGATCAACCGTCAGGTGCAGGTCATCCTGTTCCGGGACGATACACTCCAGAAATTTATTCTGGAGAATGATGTCGATACCATAACCAGGCTGTATACCCTTGTGGATGATGTGAAGGATCTGGACCCGGCGATAAAGATGCAGCTGCGCAACAAGATTCTTGAAAAACACGCGGGCTTCAAATTCTACGGCTCCGAAGAGAAGACTGTTGCGGCCAGGGGACTCATCGTTACCACGAAAATGTTTGAGGAGAAGAAAAAGCAGCTGCAGCACATTGTGGATGTGGAGATACCGGTCAACTCGAAAGAGATCGGTTATGCCATATCCCTGGGTGACCTGAGGGAGAATGCCGAATACAAGGCGGCGAAGGAGCGTCAGGATCAGCTGAACAGTATGGTTATACGGCTCCAGGAGGAGATCGACAGGGCACAGCTTTTCGATCCCACTACGATAACCACCTCCCGTATCTCCTTTGGTACAACAGTACAGCTGCGTAACGAAGACGGCGGCGCGGCGGAGGAATATACCATTCTGGGGCCATGGGAATCAGATCCCGACAATAAAGTCATCTCTTATATGTCGCCGTTTGGCAACGCGATTACAAACCATAAAGTGGGTGAACGGATCACATTCGTAATCAATGAAAAGGAGTACGAATATACGGTTCTTTCTATCAAGGCCGCGAAGCTTTAGCGGCGGCCGCTGTGTAAGCGACATTTTTCCGACAATCTTTCCCGGAAAACAGGTGTTTCCGGGAAAGATTGTCAGTGATATATTCCGGAACGGCGGTCATGCCCAATTCTGTTCCGGACGGGAAAAAAAATAAACCGGGAGAATTCGGAAGGTGAAACGTTTTTATATCGGCGGTTTGCTGTTTTTGCTGTTTCTTTTTTCCGTTTATCCACAGCAGGGAGCGGCGTCAACGGGGACGGCCGATATTATTGTCCTGCTGGATAATTCGGGAACCATGTTTCCCTTCTTCGATACGATCAATAATGCCGTTCTTGAGGATATTACCGCACATTTCATCAGGCGGGGAGATACATTCCATCTTATAACCTTCAATACCACTCCGGTGACGGAGATCGTTCAGCAGATATCCTCCGAAATGGATATACGGAGGATAATCTCTCGGTTCAGGCTGCTCTATCCGCTGGGGGTTTACTCCGATTTTCTTTCGGCAATAAAATTCACCCAGCGGTACGTCAACTCGCTGACCACCGACAGTCAGAAAATCGTGGTCATCATCTCCGATGGTATATTGAATCCTCCCTCCGCCAGCCCCTATTACCAGGTTTCACCGGAGGAAGCGGAAGGGGAGATTATCTCCAGTGTATCAAGAATGCACAGGGACGGGATACAGATATATTTTATCAAAGCTCCCTTCCCCGAAGGGGTGAAGATCAGAAACCTCGGCAAGAGTACGGAGGAGGAAGTTCCCCAACCGGAGATATCCTCCGGCACGGAGATACCCGCAGCCGAGGAACCGGTCACCGAGACAAAAACTGAACCGCCGGGGCCGGAGCCTGTTCAGGACGGAGAAGATACGGAGCCGGATTTTTTTGAATACGCGACCACACTGGATCAGATTCCCTCAGTCGTAACGGATACGCTGCCCGAAACCGGGGAAGCTCCCTCCTTTACGGAAACCACACTGCTTTTGCCTGAGATAACTTTCAGGGAAGCGCTGGGAAGGCAGTTTTATACTTTCAGGCTCCCTCTGCGGATCACAAACAATGCGGACAGGAGGCTCAGGCTTCAGCTCGACAGGATCATTATCAATTCGGAAAATGTCCTTGAAAAGACGCTGT